>CALINB010000063.1 GCA_938045325.1 uncultured Rhodospirillales bacterium
TGTCGCTGTCGTGATGATATCGGCACCGCCGACACAGCTTTCGGGTGTCTCCGCCGCAACGATTTCGAAATCAAATTCCTGAGCTAACTCCTGGGCAAACTGATTGCGTTTATCAGCATTCCGGCTAAACACCCTCAGCTCTTGAAGATCACGCACGGCGGCGACGGCACGTACTTGATCTGGCGCAATACGGCCCGTACCGATTAATGCCATCACCTTCGCGTCTTCCCGCGCTAAGTATTTTGTCGCCAACCCAGAAGCAGCCCCTGTACGGGTGCGCGACAGCCAGCGGCATTCGATCAACGCAATCGGTTCTTCGCGCTTCAGGGAAAGCAAAACCAGCAAATTAAATGGAATGGCCGAGGTATAACCCCGGTAGCCGAAAATATCGCTGCCCGGAATGGCTGCCGCCATGAGGTTGAAATATTTAACCGGTAAATCCAGCCGACGGCGCGGCAGATTCCCGCGAGACGGATCGTCCCATTGCCCGAACGCCGTTTCAAGCGCGGCAATGGAATCCTCCATGGTGACGAGGCTTTGAACGTCTTCTTCAGTTAGATAAATCACGGAGCAGAAGAGCCTGATGAATAGAAATGATTAGGATTAGAGGAGCGAACGAACCTCGCTTGAAGCAACAACCACGCCGTTTGCCGTATACGTTTCGTGATTATTCTCGATATCGCTCAAATCGTAAACGTAATTCACCATCATACCCGCCGATTGGGACAGTCCCTTTTCAGAGGTATCGCCCAGCCAGTTGATCCGGTCGATCCGCGCCCCATTGGTCAGATGAAAATGCGTAACCGAATCCCGGGCTGTGCCGCTCGTACGTTTAGCTTGAACAAGATAACACGCGCACAACCGCATCAGGGCCGGACGTAAGGCAAGCGCCAAATCGGCATCATTTCGCCAATCAGTATTGTTCAACACCGAACGGAGGAAGCCCCTGTTCTCGACCGCCTCACCCGCGACTCCTTTTAAGACCGCGCGCTCTTCGGCAAGCAGTAATTCCGAGCCATCTTCGTCTATCCGTTCGTCCAGCCAACGCCGAAATCCCGGTATGGGCGAGAGTGTCGCAAACGTTTTTATCTTCGGAAATTCACGGGTCAGTCGGTCGACAACCCGCTTAATTAGGAAGTTACCGAAACTGATACCGGCCAATCCCTTTTGTGCATTGGTGATCGAGTAGAAAATGGCGGAGTCGGCTTCTGTCGTATCCGTTTGCGGCAACTCGCGGTCCAATAGGACTTGGACATTATCCGCCATCCCGTTGACCAGGGCGACTTGAACGAAAATCAGTGGTTCATCCGGTATGCGGGGATGAAAATAGGCGAAGCACCGCCGGTCCGGTTCGAGCCTATTTTTCAAGTCATCCCAGCTCTGAATTTCATGCACGGCCTCGTACTCGATCAGCTTTTCCAACAATGCCGCCGAAGTCTCTTCCCAGGTGATTTGATTGAGCTCCAGAAAATCGACATCGAACCAGGTTCGCAGCAAGGCCCGCAGATCGTCATCCAATCCGCGCAAAGACGAAATGGAATTTTTGAGCGCAATCAGCTCTGCGCGCATATCAACCAAAAACTTAACCCCTTGGGGTAAGCCATTGAATTGAGTTAATAATTTAATACGTGGCGCTTCCAGGCATTGACGAAGATCGCGCTCGGCCCGGCGCCGCGCAGCCTCATCATCAGCTCGTGAAACAGCCTTGGCCGCGAGGTCGACGGCCTCATGATCGACATCGAAATCTTCCGCCAAGACGGTCAGAAACCGGGCACGGCCTTCAGGATTTAAAGCCAGATATGCCTGCCCTAAGGATGCAGTCCGTGCCCGCGCGGACACCTCGCCGCCGGGCGCATTCAGACAGCTTTGCATCTGCTTGCGAAGGTCCTCGACGTCGCTATCGGGCAATTCAGGGCGCCGGGATGCGATATCGACACCATATTCAGAACCGGCAATGGACCGCCACGCCGAGCGCAGGTTGCGCCAGGTACGATCAAAGAATGAGCCGCTCACATGATTCATAAAATTATGTCTAACCCAGGAATGTTGCGACGTTATGTATATTTCGTCATCTCATAAACGCATTTCAAGAAAATGACACCCGAATTCACGGTGATCACACCCGATCTTTGCCATCAATCCCGGCCATGACTGCCGGTAATAATTTTGGAATATCTTCAGCGATAAGCCCCTTACCAAAACGAAGCCCTGCATCGCCATGCATCCATGACGCAGCACAAGCCGCCTCGAACATACCCATGCCCTGTGCCGCTAAACCTAAAATCATCCCGGCGAGAACATCTCCAGATCCGGCCGTGGCTAAAAAAGCTGAAACATGATCTGTAATGACGGTCCGGCCATCCGGTGCCGCGATCACAGTATCGCCACCCTTAAGCAAGAGCACCGCACCGCTTTGTTTTGCCGCAGCTTGGGTCCGCGCAAGTTTGCCGCCGGCAAGGTCTGGAAAGAGCCTTTTAAATTCACCTTCATGGGGTGTTAATACCGTCGGTGATTGGATCGCGCTAAACAATGTTTCGGCATCCCCCTCATAGATACTGAGCGCATCGGCATCCAGAACCGTTTTCTTCTTAGCCTTCAAGGCAGCAACGGTCCTGGTTTTTGTTGTATCCGACACCCCGGCGCCGGGCCCGAGCAAAACGGCATTGCGCCTCGGATCTTCTAAAAAAACGGCGAACGCCTGATCATCCATGACGGGTTGAACAATCATCCCCGGCTCGGCACTTGCATAAATCGGAAAAGTCTGCGGACTCGCGCAAATCGTGACGAGCCCGGCCCCAACACGCCGTGCGCCGAGAGCCGATAAACGTGCCGCCCCGGTCATGACATCGCCGCCTAGAATCACTGAATGTCCGCGCGTATATTTATTGTCGGTAAGTTCGGGGCTGGGCAGCAAACCGCGCCACAAATCAGGATGATTCAGCTGCGTTTTCGGTTTGATCGTCTCGAGAACCGAGCGCGAAATGCCGATATTGATGACAGACACCTCGCCGGCGTACAGGCGGCCCGGCAGTAAAAACAATCCGGGTTTCGGACGAAAAAACGTGACGGTCAATTTACAGTTCGGTGCCGCACCCATTACCGAACCGGTATCACCGTGAATGCCGCTCGGCACATCGATACCGACACAATCCATCTGCCGGTCATTGATGGCTTCGATGATTGTTTGTGTCACGCCCTCAATAGGCCGGGTCAATCCGGCGCCAAACAATCCATCAATCACCAGATTGCAATCGTTTAGCACATCCAGGGACAGCGCTTCGAATTTACCGGTCCAGCGTTCGGCATTGATCGCGGCGTCACCTTTTAAATTTTCTTTTTCCCCGAGCAAACTCAAACGTACGGGCCAGCCCAGTTCTGCTAGGTGCCGGGCGACGACAAACCCATCACCGCCGTTATTACCGGGCCCACACAAAATGGCGACCGGTTGTTTTGTCCAACGTGACGCGATTTCCCGAGCCACACCGGCACCGGCAGCCTCCATCAAATCAATACTGGCAATACCGGCTTGTTCGGCAAGCCGGTCGGCTTGGTAACATTCGTCAACACTGAGCAAATACCGGTCCATATGACTGCCGTACCCTCAAATTCAAAATCGGATAATACACGCCCTAGGATGCCCTTTCGGGCCATGATGATGCAAATTTGCCTATCCAGCGCGCATTTCTCCTTGACCCAGATCACTCCTTTTCGGCTATGTGTTGATTATCAGCCCGCCATGACAAGAAGGTTCAAGAATGGATAAATGGGACCAGCGATTTATTGACCTCGCCAAATACATTTCTGAATGGTCAAAGGACCCTTCAACGAAAGTTGGCGCCGTCATCACCCATCCTGTGAGCAAAAAGATTATTTCGACCGGCTTTAACGGCTTTCCCGCCGGCGTCGAGGATACCGCCGACCGCCTCGAAAACCGCGATATCAAATATGAAATGGTCGTTCACGCTGAATTAAACGCGCTTTTATTTGCCGGAAATTCCGCCGAAGGCGCAACATTATATGTTTACCCCCTGGCTCCGTGCGCACGTTGCGCCGTTACCATTATTCAAGCCGGCATCAAACGCATTGTTACGCCGCGACCCGATTTTGAGCATGAACGTTGGGGGGCCACTCTTAAGGTCGCCCATGACCTTTTTACAGAAGCCAATCTGACCGTCGATTACCTCGACCTCTAAAACATAATTCGTAATGGAACAAAATTTGAAAACGGCTTTTCTGCAACCGGGCAGACTGTTTGCGCTGGTTATATTAGCTATTGTCGTCTCGGTATTTTTTATTCCTTTACCCGAAGGGTTTGATCCGAAGCTAACCAAAACCGCAGCCTTGGTCATTGCTGTCATGGTGCTGATCGTGACCAATGTCCTGCCCGAGCACATGACGTTTTTAGGGTTTATGTTGGCCATCGTTTTGACGGGGATCGCACCGATTCAAGTTGCATTCGGCGGGTTCACTTCGAGCGTGATTTGGCTCGTATTCGGCGGCACGATGATTAGTCTCGCCATTCAACATACGGGGTTTTCAAGCCGTTTTCGCCTCATTGCCCAATCCATGGCATCGCTCAGTTACAACAAAATTTTAATTTTGGTCACATTTGGAGCATTTGCGAGCGGCCTCTTTATGCCCTCCTCCATCAGCAGGATCGCCATCCTCGTGCCTATTGCCCTAGCATTGGCTGAGCAACTCGGTTTTCGAGAAGGACGACCGGGCCGTCACGGTATTGCCCTGGCCGCCGGCATTGGTACCTATCTGCCAGGTGCAGGCATCCTGCCTGCCAATCTGCCCAATGTCGTTTTTGCCGGAGCCGTCGAAACGGCGCATGGCGTTCAACTCACTTACGGTGAATTTCTCCTTTGGCATTTTCCGGTGACCGGATTCATCAAAGCCTGCCTGCTCGTTGCATTGCTTGCTTATATGTATCCGGATAAACGCGATGAAATCGACCAAACGACGGAAGCCATCGACCCCATCACGGGGCGGCAACGCATATTGCAATTATTGCTG
>CALINB010000064.1 GCA_938045325.1 uncultured Rhodospirillales bacterium
ACGGCTATTGTCTCGGTGCAGCATGCCGTCGATTTGAAATTGGATGCGTTGTTTCAAGCGCAGCGAGACTCGTTGAACCGGCTCGCCGATCGGGTCAATCAGCACCACGAAAGCCATCAACGGTTTGGCAGCGGTATTTCTCAATAGACCTTGGTTTGATGCGATGAAACTAAAAGAAGGTGTGCGGATATATGGGATCAGGTCGGAACTTGTTTTGGCCCTAATTGTTTGCGAAGACGTTTACAACGAGGTTGGTACGGACCTGGTCGTTACATCCATTATCGATGGCATGCATTCCAGTGGCTCATTGCATTACACAGGTTCGGCTGTCGATTTACGCATTCGCAATCTGCCGCAAGGGCGTGCCGAAGCCGTGCGGGATGAAATCGCCGAACGTCTCGGCGGTGATTTTGATGTGGTGCTCGAAGCCGATCATCTTCATCTCGAATTTCAACCGAAAACGGCTTACGAAAGGAGTTAGCGATGTGGTCAGAAGTGTTAAAGGCCGCTGATGAGTATCCAGGCAATAGCGAGCGGGGCAATGAATTTGCAGATGAACATCCAAATTCGGGCGACGGGGAATCTGTGTTTTCCGCCGGCTGTGGCTTCTTCCAGTGCTTTTTCTGAGAAAAACCAGCCGACGAACAAAGCGATAAAGATGCCGCCTAAGGGCAGCAGTAAATTCGAGCTCAAGTAATCAAGAAAATCAAAGATGCCTTTACCGAAGATTGTGTAATCTTTCCAAACACCGAGGGATAGAGAGGCGGGAATGCCGATCAAAAACATAACAGCACCCGATCCCCAGGCGGCCGTTCTCCGCGAAACTCCTTTTTCATCGACCAAGTAGGTCACCACGACTTCCAACAGTGAAACAGCGGACGTCAGCGCGGCGATGGCCAGCAGTACGAAAAACAACGGCGCGAAAACGACTCCGCCCGGCATGTTGGCGAAGACGGCGGGCAGGGTAATGAATGTGAGACCCGGCCCGGCGTTAGGATCGAAGCCGAAAGCGAAGACGGCTGGTAAAATGACTAGGCCTGCTAAAAATGCAATCGAGGTATCCAGTGATGTCGTCCAAATGGTTGAAGTCGGCAAGTTCATTGTTCGATCGAGGTAAGAGCCATAGGTGATCATGGCGCCCATACCGATCGAGAGCGAGAAGAAGGCCTGCGACAGGGCCGCGTTAAATGCGGCGGCATTCATCTTAGAAAAATCCGGCTGGAGGAAATATTCGATGCCTTTCATGGCGCCGGGTAGGGTTAACGACCGGCCAAGCAAGATGAGAATGATGACAAACAATGCGGGTAATAAGATTTTACACCACCGTTCGATGCCACGACCGATGCCGCCGATCACGACGGCGATGGTCAGCGTCATGAAGGCGGCATGAAAAATAATCGGACGAACCGGGTTCTCGATGAAATTCGAGAAAACCTTGCCGAGTTCCTGAGATGTGCCGTTAACAAGCACGCCCGTCATCATTTTCAGGATATACGCCAACGTCCAGCCGCCGACGACGCTGTAAAATGAAAGAATAACGAATGCGGCGGCGATACCCATAAACCCGACGATGGGCCAAAGGCCACCCTTTAATTTTGCAAAGGCCCCGATGGGATCCTTTCTCGCCGCTCGGCCGATAATGAATTCACACAGCATGACACTGATGCCGATCGTGAACGCCAAGGCGAGATAGGTAATTAAAAATGCCGCGCCACCGTGTTGTCCGGCGAGATAGGGAAACTTCCAAATGTTGCCGAGGCCGACGGCCGATCCCGCGGCGGCAAGAATAAAACCCACCCGGCTGCCCCAATGTTCGCGCGGTGCCAGCATTATGATGAATACCCCCTAAATATTCCCCCAGAAACTAATCAAAAATTGGGTATATCCGGCAAGGTCCGAATATTTGCCTCCCGCCTTTTTAACAATCCCACTTTTATATTAAGCAGACATCGCTGGCGCAGCCCAAATCTCTGTCGGCTTGTTGAAGGAGTTCACTCCACGCTGTCGGTGTTTCAATTTTTCGTCCGACGACGCGCCGGGAATTTCCTTGAAACCAGAAATTATGGGTCGGGTGTTGCCCGCCCGCGACCAGCAATATCAGATTTTCCGGCTTGCGCGTTACCGGCCATGGGTCAAGCTTAACTGAGTCCCGCGTATCGGGGTTTGTATCCGCTTCAATCCATTGTTTGAGGCCCGTTCGCTCGACGCTTTCTTTGGAGATTGCCGAATTTTTCCAAAGGTGATTTCTGATTTTTTCCTTTGTCCATCCCAGCCCGGCCAGCTGTTTCGCTACAATGCGCGACATCATGATGGCGCCGGGTGTCCCTTCTTCATATCCCCTCAAATAGTGAATATGTGGAACTTGCAAATAATCGACGAGTTTCTCTAACCCTTCATTCGCTTCTTGTTCCAACGTTTCTTTTCCCGTGCCTCGCCGCATAATGTTTGCCGCGCCCGTCGCAATAAATACGGATACGGCGTTTGTACCAGGCTCGAAGCCATGGCGTTCCGTCGCAAACGCCGGCCAGCCTTCCGGTAATCCTTCTTCATCTTCAGCAAATACGGCGTTCGTGTAACGCATGGGTCCAAAAATTGCCATGGTGCCGACGCCGGGGAGGGCGCCGCCGACATTTTGCAATAACAGTCTTAATGCGCGGCCAATACTGGCTCCGGCCGGACGTTGTGGATCGGGGCCTAACAATCCAAAACCGGAATTCAATCTAATTTCGTTTGCGATCGGCCCGTTCAGGACCACGACCGGAAAAGTGCTGCCGGACGTTGCCTGCCAAGAGGAATGAATAAATTCCGGTTCCATTACAGCATCGATAACGGATAGCAAAACCGGTAAATATTCTGGCCGGCCACCGGCCATGGCGAGAGACACGGCGACTGTTTCGACCGTGACGATACCCCCGCGCGGAAGCAGTTTTCCTAATTTTTCATGACGGGGCAGGTCTGTTCCTTCGAGTATCCAATCAACACGCGATGTATCCGGCGGAACGACCGGCAAACCATCGCCCCATAGATTGGTTAGAAAAAGGTTGTTTGTTTGGCGTTGGGCATCTTCATAATTTTCGCCCGAAATCGAAAGCATTGGTGCGTTACGCAACCCTGTTTCCTTGGCTGCCGGTTGCCAAGCCGTCAATCCTTCAGAAAATTCATCAACGCGGTTTTCAAGCAGCGTTAAATCACTTTCAACAAGAAAAAGATCGACTGGAAACGTGACCATGGATGCATCTTGGTCGAAACCCAATCCAGACACAGCATTACGAACGACACCTATAAAGTCTTCGCGGGTGAGCGTGACAGTTGGAATTCCCTCGGCTTCAATTTTTGCAGCAGCACGGCCGCAAGCGGTGGCGCAAGCGCCTCAAGAAGCATTGCCAATGACGACAGCATCCACTCCTGATTCTTTAATGCGTTGTACCGTTTCATCATTCCCGATTTTCATATTCCCGATTGGGAATTCCGAATACGGCACGATTTCTACATCATCGAATTTTTCACTGAAATAATTGGCGACCAACGGCAGCATACGGTGCGCTTGCCATTCATCATTCGAAACGAAGCCAATTTTTTTTCCATTTAATGAATCGAGACGGGAGGCATGTAAACGGAGAACTTCGGTTGCCCCACTAGGGTCAAAAACTTCGAGCGTATGCATTGCTGTATCCTTGAATTTGAGGAGTTGCCGTCAAATATAAAAACACATGTTTTAATTGATGGAAACAGCCAGAATAACTGCCAATTGTCAAAATACTGAATTTGAGAGAAAAATGGTGCCGCCGGGGCGAATCGAACGCCCGACCCCACCCTTACCAAGGGTGTGCTCGACCCCTGAGCTACGGCGGCATAGGGTAACCATTACCCTAGTCGTGAAATAATTCACACGATATAAGTAATGTGCATTGAGCGGCGAAAACATGCCATAGGCCTTTCAAGGAGGCAAGCTTTCCTCTCCACAGGTTTAAGGGTTCAAATTATGCCTTTAAAAGGCCACATTATTGGTCAAGATTTAATATGAAAGACGAAAAATCCATATCTCAAGAGACCGAGAGCAAGGCAAATAAGCTGGCTTCGAAAAAAGCTAAATTAGCTCAATCGCTTCGTAAAAATCTTTCAAAGCGAAAACAACAATCAAAATTACGAAATTCGCAACGTTCCAAAAATGATTAATACTATAAATAAAAAAAACTTCATGATGCATATTAAAGCGGGTCTTGATGGATCAAATACGAATTAGAGGCGGGAACCCTCTTAAGGGATCTATAAACATTGCCGGTGCGAAGAACGCGGCCTTGCCATTGATGACGGTCAGTCTCTTAACGGATGAAGAGATAACATTATCGAACCTTCCACATCTTGCTGATATTTCGACAATGTCGCATTTGCTTTCAGATATCGGTGTCGATATCGCAATGGACGGCAATGTATCCGGTGGTCATTCGGGCCGGACATTTAATTTAAAAGCAAAAGATATCCTTAATACGACGGCACAATATGATCTGGTGCGAAAGATGCGAGCCTCCATACTTGTTCTTGGCCCGTTATTAGCGCGTTGCGGTAAGGCGCGCGTTTCGTTGCCGGGCGGTTGTGCGATTGGGACGCGCCCCGTCGATTTGCATCTCAGAGCTCTAGAGCAGTTGGGTGCTGAGATCGAACTGAGTGAAGGCTACATCGAAGCCGAAGCACCAAAGGGCCTCAGTGGCGCTCATGTCATTTTCCCGACAGTTACGGTCGGCGGTACAGAAAATATTTTAATGGCTGCGACCCTCGCTAAAGGAAAAACGGTCATCGGTAATGCAGCCCGTGAGCCTGAGGTTTCTGATCTTGCTCATTGTTTAATTGCTATGGGCGCAAGGATTGACGGTGTCGGTTCGGATACGCTGACAGTTGAAGGTGTCGATCGTTTACATGGTGCTGAGCATGCGGTTTTATCTGACCGCATCGAATCAGCAACCTATGCTGTTGCTACGGCTATTACCGGCGGAACTGTTGATCTGATCGGCGCGCAATTTGATTTAATCGAATCGGTCAGCGATATTTTAATGCGTGCTGGTGTTGAAATTTCCAAAATTGATTCTGGATTGCGCATTAAGAGGGAAAATGACTCAATTCAGGGCGTAGACGTTATGACGGAGCCTTTTCCAGGGTTTCCAACAGATATGCAGGCCCAACTCATGGCATTGATGACAATTGCTGAGGGTGCATCGATGATTACCGAGTCTATTTTTGAAAACAGGTTTATGCACGTCCCTGAGTTGTGCCGCATGGGTGCAGATATCAATGTCCATGGCGCCTCCGCTATCGTTCGGGGCGTGGATAAAATATCGGGCGCTCAGGTCATGGCAACGGATTTACGAGCATCTGTATCGTTGGTATTAGCCGGCCTCGCCGCCCAAGGCGAAACCATTATTAATCGCGTCTATCACTTAGATCGTGGGTATGAAAATCTTGAAGAAAAATTAGCGGCTTGTGGCGCGGATATTTCACGAATTCGAGGCTAACCGTTTGAATTTTAAAGCAATAAATAAAGCTATTCGAATTGAATGAGATATAGAATTTCTGTCTTTTAGGAATGCCCCCTTGACCTTTTTGGGTGAGCAGGGCACTAAGCGTTCGTTGAAATAACTTATGACGGTTTTATGGCAAAAGAAGAGTTATTAGAATTTTCCGGAACGGTGGTTGAAAAACTGCCAAACGCCATGTTTCGTGTCAAACTTGAGAATGACCACGAAATCATCGCGCGGATTGCCGGCAAAATGAGAAAATTTCGCATCCGGGTTTTACC
>CALINB010000065.1 GCA_938045325.1 uncultured Rhodospirillales bacterium
CGGGGCGATTGGTTCGATACGTTGTTCCACAGCAACCTGGCCATTGGTCTTGCCATCGCGGCATTGGCTCTGACGGTCCTGTGTGCAAAATTTAACGTGATGGAAAAAATTGCGGCAGCTGGCGAGCGAGAAGCCAAAGAACAGGCCGCGCTTGAAGCCGAAGCCAAGAAGAGAGACATGTCCTCGGAATAAATTGGTTCCGAGTTCAAATTAAAAGGGCCGGGAAATCCGGCCCTTTTTTATTTTGGAAAATCGCGATATAGCGCCGCGACGTTCTTGCTTTCGATCATATCGGCCGTATCGGCATTAAATGATTTAAAATGTTCCGTTTGTTTGTGCGCCTCAAACGCGGCTTTATTCGAATATACTTCGTATAAGAAGACTTTCGTTTGATCGTTTGGGTCGAGGCAAACATCGAATTGATGACAGCCTGGCTCTTCTTTGAAAGAGGCTGCGGCATTCTTGTTCATCAGTGGCATGAAATCGTTCACACGATCGGGCTTGATGGTAAATTCCACGGTGATGACAAACATAACTGTGTTATCCCGAAAGGAGGCGCTCAAGAATGAGCGGGCTGCGATCTTCGATTAGGTCCTGAATGGCATCGAAAAATGTTTTGAAATGAGGTGCCGCCCGGTGAGCATCGATAGCGTCTTGATCGTCATAAACTTCATAAAATGTAAAATGCGTCGGATTTTCAGGGTCGACGTTCACGTCGAACTGATGACAGCCCGGTTCGTTGGCGACCGAAGATTCGGCGTCGGCCTTGGCGGCGGCAACAAATGCATCGACGCAATCGGGTTTAACTTTAAAAGAAGCGACGATAACGCGCATGACGATCTCCCGTAGTAATTTTTATAGACTTCAAGGTTAAAGGCATCATTAGGGTTCGGTGCGAGTGCGTCAAGCGGTCTTATCGGTTTTTCAGATAATCCAACGCGCCTTGTAAAATGTAGGCTGCGGCGGCCTTATCGATTACTTCGCTCCGCCGCTTGCGGGTCATATCTACATCCTCAACAAGGATCCTTTCGACGGCGACGGTAGATAAGCGTTCGTCCCAATATCCGATCGATATATCAATGGCGTTGCCGACGTTTGCGGCAAATTGCCGGGTTGATTGACAACGGGGTCCTTCGGTACCGTCCATGCTGACGGGCAAGCCGAGGATCAAGGCGCCGACATCATGTTCTTCGATAATATTTTTTAGAATACCGAGATCATTCGAAAATTTGCCCCGTTGAATTGTTTCGAGGGGACTTGCGATCATGAGCGTCACATCCGAAAGGGCAAGCCCAATTGTTTTAGAGCCAACATCCAGGCCTAAAACGCGGCAATTGGCTTCCAAAGCGGATTTCAGGCCGTTGAGGTTATCAAAAATCATCAGCTGAATTATTAATCTTTTAACTTAATTTGAAAAGGTTATGGAGGCTTTCGTCTCACTCGATTATCATTTCTATAAACCTGTTATTCGCCCGAACAGCAAACAATATGGCAACAGGTATGATATTGAGGCAGGATTGTGCAATTTTCATGTGTCGAGGGGACGCCCGACTCCAGCGCGGCTGCCTGAGTATTGCCGCTCTATTTTTCTTCTTTGCCAGCTTGATTCTGATATCGCCGCCAGTTCTTGCGGCGGATGAGGTTTACCGCGGCGTTAAAATCAAGCCGTTGGCTGGGCGGTATCTTGTTTTAAAAGACGTCAATGTGCGAGCCGGTCCAAAAACCAAATCAAAACAGGTTGGCCGGTTAAAGGCCGGAGAATGGGTCGACGCCTTTGGCCAGCCAAAGGATGCAGCCTGGATTGCGGTCAAGCAGGACGGTAAAAAAATTGGCTTTGTTTTCGCCCCGGTTCTGGTTCCGATCATTGATGGCGAATTAAAAAAACCAATTAGCGGAAAAATTCGCGCACAAAAGAACATTAAATGCGATTTTAAAATAAAATTTATCGGTAAAAGTAAAGTTGAGGGCGAAGTCTTTAAAATTTCGGATTATGAATCTCATTTCAAATGCCGGAAAAAAGATGCAACGTTCAAATTTTTCCTGCCGATGTTTATCACTGAGGGTCCGTATCAAGTTTCAAAAAAACCCCATTATCAGATCAGCATTGATATATTGCAGGTCGATATCGATGATTTCGACCAGCGGTTGTCGACGATCTTAATTTACCAACACGATAAGAAGCGCGTTGTATTCGATGCCATTACCGTCAAAGAGTTCGGTAAGAAGCCGGCGGTTCAGTCTAAACAGGCTAAAACGGTTGCGGGTGCCCTCAAAAAGTCGGTAGAAATCGCCGCCGGCGCATGGGGGCCGAAAATCTGGCAGGCGCTTCAAAACGGCGACAATTCAAAGAAGAAAAAATAAGTGGCTTTTGGGGGCATTTGGGCCGTGTATCGGGCTTCGGTAGCTTGCGCAGGGCTGCCCGGGATGGTAGGGTCCGCGCCGTTTTCAATGACTGTCTTCCCTAGAGGTCAAATCAATGGCGCTGGATCGAGAAACCGTCCGACGAATAGCTTATTTAGCCCGTATCCGGGTGCCCGAAGACGCCTTGGACGGCCTCGCGGGTGAGCTTTCAAACATCATTGGCTGGATTGAGCAGCTCAACGAAGTCGATACCGAGGGGGTCGAACCGATGACTAGTGTCGTCGCGATGGAGGCGCCGAAGCGCGAAGACGTTATCAATGATGGTCAATATCCGGACCGCGTGTTGGCTAACGCGCCACAAGCCGACGATGATTACTACGCCGTACCGAAAGTTGTCGAATAATGGCTGCATTAACGTCATTAACATTGGCGGAAGCCTCAAAAGGACTCGCGGACGGTGAATTTTCAGCGGTCGAACTAACGCAAGCCCACATTGGTGCGCTTGAAAAAGCACGGGAATTAAATGCATTTATTACCGAAACACCGGAGCTCGCATTGGAACAAGCCAGGGCATCCGATGAGCGGCGCAAGCAAGGCAATGTCGTGGGACCGATGGACGGCATTCCGATTGCCAATAAGGATCTGTTTTGTACCGAAGGTGTTTTGACGACGGCGGCATCACATATCCTCGATGGCTTTAAGCCGACTTATGAATCAACCGTTTCGGAAAAATTAAAATCGGCCGGTTCCGTGATGTTGGGAAAAACCAATCTCGACGAATTTGCCATGGGCTCGGCAACGGTGACCAGTTATTACGGTCCGACGAAAAACCCTTGGCGGGGTAAAAGCGATAAAGACCTCGTGCCGGGCGGCTCATCCGGTGGCTCGGCGGCAGCCGTTGCAGCGGGGCTTTGCCTCGGTGCAACTGGTACCGATACGGGCGGATCGATTCGCCAGCCGGCGTCATTTTGCGGCATCGTCGGCATGAAACCGACATACGGCCGGTGTTCGCGCTGGGGTGTCATCGCATTTGCCTCATCATTGGACCAGCCGGGTCCCTTTACGCGCACGGTTAGTGATACGGCCATGATGCTGCAAATCATGGCCGGGCATGAT
>CALINB010000066.1 GCA_938045325.1 uncultured Rhodospirillales bacterium
CAAGTGCGGCCCTTACCCGGCATTGCCTGGACGGTATCGAAGCGCTGCAGCCGCAATTGAATGCATTCATCACGATCACCGGCGACATGGCCGAGCGCACCGCGGCCGCGATGGATGAAGAGCTGAAGTCCGGCAACGACCGCGGCCCGCTGCACGGCATGTCCATCGTCATCAAGGACGATACCAATGTCGCCGGGTATCCGGCCACCGTCGGCTCGGCGATTTACCGCGATCGCATCCCCGAAGAAGACGCCACCGTGGTCAAACGCCTTAAGGACGCAGGCGCGGTGATCCTCGGCAAAACCAACATGAATGAATTTGCCGCCGGCGGACGCGGCGGTTTCAACCCGCACCATGGCGATACCCGCAATCCGTGGTCGCTCGATCACGAACCGGGCGGCTCCTCCAGCGGCACCGGCGCGTCCGTCGCCGCACATCTCGCCCTGGCCGGCACCGGCACAGATGCGGGCGGCTCGGTTCGCGGACCTGCCGCGCGCTGCGGCATCGCCGGGATCCGCCCCACCTTCGGGCGGGTCAGCAAGGTCGGCATTTACCCCCGCTGCTGGAGCTTCGAAGCCATCGGCCCGCTGGCGCGCACGGTTCACGACGCTGCCCTGATGCTGAACGCCATGGCTGGTTACGATCCGGCCGATCCGATTTCGTTAAACACGCCGGATGAAGACTTCACCCGCGATCTCGGACAGGACATCAAAGGCCTGAAATTAGGTCTCATTGATAACTTTTCCCTGGAAGATTTGGACGCGCCGATCCTCGCCGCCATGCAAGACGCCATTGAAACGTTTAAATCGCTGGGTGCGGAGATCGTCGACGTCGACATTCCGGTATTCAGCAACGTCCTCGACGCGCCCAGCCTCGCCAACATCATTTTTTACGAGTTCAACCAAGCGCTGCGTGAAGATTACGATAAATTCGGCGCGGATATGTTCGGCGAAATCGTTCAAGCCGATATGAAAAAAGGCCTGGCAACGACGAAAGAGTCTTATGATCAAGCCATCGCCGAAAAAGCCGAACATTCAAAAGATATCGGCAAGGCATTTGAAACCGTCGATGCTTATCTTACGCCGTCGTTTGCGCGCATGCACATGGCGCTCGACGATCCGCCCGACCTATCGGGCAATCACCGGCGCTTTAATATCCCCATGAGTTACTTCGGCCTGCCGAGCGTTTCCATTAACGCCGGGTTTGACGGCACCCTTCCCATCGGCATGCAAATCGTCGGCGACCGTCTCGGCGAAGCCAAAATCCTGCGCATCGCCAAGGCCTTCGAAGACGCGACCGACTTCGCCAACCGCCGCCCGCCGGTGGATTGGACCTAAGCCGGATTTGGCGCAAACGATATTGGCGCTACTTTTTTTCCGTGAGCGAAATCAGCTCGTCCACTTTGCCGAGATTCTCCAAATCCCACGCTAACTCACAGAGTTTATTGCGTGCATCATCGGGCAGGAAACGCTTCACCAGCGTGTGGAACTTGGTTTCGATCTTCTCGCGCGTAGTGTTGCGCGCTTCTTCCTTAGGCACCCAACGCTGCGAGGCCGAGACCTCCTCGCCGTTCTTGAGTGTTACCGTCAGGCGCGCGTTCAACAATTCGAGCGTTTCGTCGGCGAACTCGTCGGGTAGCTCAATCGTCAGTTTACCAATCATGTCCTTGATGTCCTGATCGTTGTAGCGCTTCTTCTCGAACGTTTCCGGCGTGATGTTGCCGTCGATGAGCGCGGCAGCGATACAGAAATGCGGCGAGTGATCTGCCGCGTCCCGGCTCGTCGGATTAATCGAGTCCGGCTTATCGACCCATTTCACGAACGTTTTACGCACCAGCTCGGCCTTGAGCGCGACCACGTCCTTAACGTCGATCTTTTCGCGCAACTTTTGCGCGGCATAAACCGGAATATGAATGCCGGTCCGGATCGGACATGTCTTGATCGTCGTTTCTTCGATCGCGAACGTGTGATTGGCGAAATCCGTCGGCGGATCGACCGGAAACTTGTCGCCGCCGTATGCCTGGTTCCATAAGCCCAACTCGCCTTCGAACACGCCGTCGGGGGCGGACACGCCTTCGCGCGCGAGGATGGCGGCAAACACGCCGTTGCGCGCACCATACGGCCCCGCCATACCTTTCCACATCGACAGCGCGCCGGTGCGCGTCTGGTAAAGCGCCAAGTTCGGCACCACCGCGATCGAGAGCGCGTTATGAAGCTGCTCGTCGTTCAAGCCCATGAGTTTGCCCGACGCCATCGCGCAGCCGAGCGCAACATTCGTGGTTTGATCCCAGCCGCGATGTTCGACCGGCACGAATTGAAGGAACTGACATTGCACTTCATGACTGATTACGACGGCGAGCAGAAAATCCTTCCCTGATACGCCAAGCGACTCGGCGACCGCCAACACGGCGGGAATGGCGTCCGACGGGTGGCCACCGCTCGCGAACACGCAGGAGTCGTTAATGTCCAAGCACCGCACCATGCACGAGTTGATGAACGCTGCCATGTCGACCGATGTTGCCGTCAAATCGCCGAACACTCGCGCCGACGGCCCGCTCGAAACCGGTTGCGCAAGCCTGCGCACTATCGGCACCGAGTCCGTTTCGAAAGCCGCCATGCTCGCACCAAAGGCGTCGAGTATGCGCGCCTTCGCGCCGTGCCGGGTTTTCTCGGATAAATCCTCGAATTTCAGGTTTTGGGTAAAGTCGACAAGTTTGCGGGATGTTTCGTCCACGGGCGTGTTCCTTGATTATTTGACGTTGCCCGAGACTTTAGCGAACGCCCCGACCTTGAACAAGCCTCCGTAAAAGGGCACACTCCCGCCCTCTTCTTCTAAACCCGCCACGCATTTAAAGGTAAACCCGTGCCCGAATGGCTACTCTATTATGCTGCAATTATTCCCGTGACCGTGCTGGCCGGAATCGCGCGCGGCGTCGCCGGTTTTGGCGGACCCTTTATTATGGTGCCGGTGTTCAACTTGTTTCACCCACCGGCGACGACGATCATCGTCGTGCTGCTGATTAACTTTATCGGCAACATCAAGCTGTTACCCGACAGTTGGCGGGAAAAAACCAACCAAGCGACGGTCCCGCTTGCGATCGGCACTATTCCGATGCTTCCCCTCGGCGGCTATGCCCTTATCACTCTCGACCCGACGATTGCGCGCACGGTGATTAACGCGGTGATCCTAATTTGCGCATTGGTGCTGATGTCGGGTTGGCGCTATCGCAAACAAATGAGTTTCTTCGGCTACACGATGCTCGGCGCATCCAGTGGTTTGGTTCTTGGCGCTACATCAATTGCCGTGCAAATGGGTTTGTTCCTGCAAGCAGGACAAGACACTGCCAAACAAGGGCGCGCAAATTTTAACGTTTGGGCGTTTTATGCAAGCCTTATGGCCATCGGCATTGCTTTCTTCGGCACCACACATGATGTCCCTAATGCTTGGTGGCTGGCGGCGCTCGTTCCGGTTTATCTCGCCAGCCTCAATCTCGGTATTCGTATTTATAAAAACATGGGCGATGAAACGTTGCGCAAAGTCATTATTCTGTTTGTGGTGGTGATGACGTCGGCAAGTCTGGTGCTGGAATATCTTTAAAGCAGGTTAGTTAAGTCCTGGATGTCATCAACTTCATCGAGACGGTTAACGATATCGATGATACTTTCGACTTTTCCCGCATCGTAACCTTCGGTCATGTTCCGGAATTTGTTTTCCAGTTCCTCATTCGTTAGCGGGTTGTGTATCTCGCCTTTATGCGCCGTGAATTTTTTTACCAGCGAGCGACCGTCTTTCGTAATGACTTCCATGCCGCCGGGCCAAGATTGCTTCACCAAGGGTGCCAATTCTTCATCGTGAATAAATGAAACGTTGTTTTCGGCAAACGCGAGAATCTCCGGATTGCGGTATTTTTCTTCTTCCAATTGCGCAAAGCCATAATCGCCGTCATGCGCGGCGGCGGCAACGATATAATGCAAACTGTTAAACGCTTCGGTCGAGTTTTCCGGCTTTACGAAATCGGTATGAGCGTGCGCGCCCGCGTAAGCCGAAAGAATGTTGATGCGATCGATCTCGGTGAATTTTAAACTTTCCATTTTTAAAATATGAAGTAACGCATCAATATTGGCGTTATAGGTTTTCTTCGCCGGGTGGATACAAAAATCGACATTCAAAGACTGCCATACCTCACCCAAACCGGCGGCGGCAGCCTCAAGATCAAAATTCGGCGATAAAATTCCCGTGCCGAAGCAAAGTCCGTCTTCATAAAGGCGGTAGCCGGCGATGTATCCCGTTTGAGCGATATAGGCGTTTTCAATCCCCGCCGCGACGGCTTTGCCGGCAAACAGCGCCTTGCCCATATACGCCCCAGACGGGCGGTATACACCGGTAATCTGCGTGCCGCCGAGAACCAATGCCTGCACCATCTGATCCACAGACAGCCCGAGCATGCGGCCTGCCGTCACGGATGCACCGATACCGCCAACAGCCCCCGTGGTTTGCCAGCCCCGGCCTTGATCGTCAAAATACCCCCCTTCATCACTGAGATGGGTCGCTAGACCCGCCCGGGTGGTAATTTCCGTACCGGCAACAAAGGCGGTGATGATATCGCGCCCGTTTGCGCCTTCTTTCTCACCGACAGCAATGGCAGCCTGCGGCATGAGATAATTGATATGAATAGGGTGTGCATTGAACGAATCGCCGAT
>CALINB010000067.1 GCA_938045325.1 uncultured Rhodospirillales bacterium
ACAACCTTTTGCGGCGTCTTCGGCGGCAGTGCGAAGCCTTTCGAGGTCATCACACCCATGGTGTAGAAGTTTTTATAGGCTTCCCAAAGCGGGCCGGAAGGCATTTTGCCGCCGTTTGCCGCTTTATAGGCATCGACGATCGTCGGCAGATTGGGGTAGCCCGGATCGCGAACGATCTTGCCGCCTCGCGTGTAGCCAAGCGTCATAATCGGAACGACCTTGCCTTTATCGGCATACTTTTTCTTCACCTTCGTGAGGTAGGCTCCGCCGGTGTCATAGTTGATGTTGAGCTCACCACGCAGAATCGCTTTGCGCTGCTTACCCGTGGAAAGTCCGAATACCGGTTTGACGCTCTTGGCGCCGAGCAATTCGAGGCCGAGGAACAGTCGCAGTTCCGCGGACGTCGGGTTTTTCGCGCCGGTTACCAGTTTCGCTTTGCGAAGCGCCATAACGTCTGCACGAATGTCTTTGCCTTTGACCCCGGTTTCCGGACGGGCATAAACGATCGTGCCGCGCGGCGTCGACAGAATGTAACGCCATTTACGCAGGTCGTATTTGACCTTTTTGCCACCCAGCACGTAGCCGGTTTGGCTGGACGTGGAAACGCCCGTGAAGGACAAACCGTCGGGTTTGGCGTTATTGTGGAACCAGTTGTTGCCACGAATACTACCGCCGCCCGGCATGTTGCGGATGATGACGGTCGGTTTGCCCGGCAGATATTCTGCAAAAAACGGTGCGAACATACGGACGATTTTGTCCGTGCCGCCGCCTTCTTTAAACGGCACAACGGCCGTGACTTTTTTACCCTTGAAATCGACCGCGGAAGCGACCGTCGGGGTAAGTAGTGCGCCGGCGGCAAATGCAACGGCCGTCAATGCACCAAAGGTCTTCAAAGTACGAACAGTCATGGTTTTCCTCCCTTATGACTGACTAAAAAACAACATCGGTCTTGAAACAAAGAAACGTCTCTCGACCATGCTGGGGGATAGTGAAAATCGGAATTGTGTCAGAAATGTGGAAAGCGGGCTTTACCCTCGAACCATCACCAGACGCAATCCAATTGGGAAATAAATACCCCCCTCTAGCTTCCCTTGCCGGGTACGATAAATACTTCTGTATCCCGACGCAAGCATAAGTATTTCAAGGGTTTTGCGGTGCTGTAGAGGGGTTTGGGGTAGGTCGGCGGAATTCGTTAATTTAACGATTATGAATCCTGATCACGTCTCCGTGAGGCGGGTCAAATCGATCAGGTTTTCGACATTTTTCGCCGTTTCCAGGGCCCAAACCGTATCGAGAATCTGCTGCCGATTCGCCGGGCTGATCAGTGGTTCCGTCAAACGGTTGAATTTTCCCTCGACTTCTTCCCGGCTGGGGCCGTTAACGTCGTCGGCTTGGGTCAGCCTCTTTTCGACCGTAACGGACTCCCCGTTCTTTAATGTCGCCGTGATGCGGCAGCATCGGGTCTCGAAGGCGAGATCGGCGAATTCGTCGGGCAGTTCGAGTTCCATTTTGCTCATCAGCTCGAGCACGTCCTGATCCTTGTAGCGTTCCTTGGTATGGGTCGCCGGCGTGATGCCGCCGTCGAGCAAGCCGAGCGCAACCGTGCAGGGCAGGGAATGATCGGCAGACTCGCGCGTTTCCGGTTTCCAGATTTCCGGCAAATCCATCCAGCGGTCGAACGCTTGGCGGATGGATTCAATCTTGAATGTTTTGACGTCGTCCAAATTCACTTTGTCGCGCATCTCGATGGCGCAAAAAACGGGCAGGTGGCAATTGAAACGGATCGGAAACGCTTTCACCACGGTTTGCTGTACGGCGAAGATGTGATCTTTAAACGTTTTCGGGATCGGCAGATCGTATTGCTCGCCGTTCATCATCTGATTCCACAAGCCGAACTTGCCCTCGAACACGCCCTCGGGACCGGTCATGCCCTCGCGCGCAAGCTGTGCGGCAAACACGCCCTGGCGCGCGCCTTGCGGCCCGGCCATCCCTTTCCACATGGAAAGCTTGCCGGTGCGGGTTTGATTGAGCGCCAGGTTCGGCGTAATCGCGAGCGACAAGGCATGATGCATTTTCTCTTCATCAAGTCCCATCAAGCGCGCCGTCCCTAAAGCAGCCCCCATGGCAACGACCGGCGTTTGGTCCCAGCCGTGATGGTTGTAGGGCACCACCTCGACAAACCGGACCTGCGCTTCGTAGATGATCGCCATGGCCAGCAATAATTCTTTGCCGCTGAGGTTTTCCGCTTCGGCAATCGCAAGGATGGCCGGGAACGCATCCGCCGGGTGCGAGACCGCCGCCATCACGGCCGTGTCGCTCATGTCCAGGCACCGCACCATGGCACTGTTCACAAACGCGGCCATCTCCGGGCTGGTGCCTTTCAGCGATCCCAAAATGCGCGCGCGGGGTCCGGCGGCAACATCGGGAACGACTTTTTCGGCGATTTGCACCGGCGGGAAGTCGTAGGCCGCCAAGGATACCGCGAGGGTGCTCAGGATGCGTGCCTTGGCGCAGTAAATGGCCTCGTCGGGGAGGTCTTCATATTGTAAGTTTTGCGCAAATTCGACCAGCCGTTGGGCGGTTGTGTCCTGGTTTGACGGTTCCATGTGAATGCCTCATATGAAAAATGCGCTCTTGTCGGCACTTGTGTTACAGGCCATTCTCCCCCCGCGACTATAACAAGCGCAAGTCTTAGAAATTTTACTTATTGATATACCATTCGAGAAAAGGGAGAGCC
>CALINB010000068.1 GCA_938045325.1 uncultured Rhodospirillales bacterium
GTGTTCGTCACCGTATTTTTCATTATGGTTACGAGATGAGCGGTGCAGGCGTTTAACCGTCAACTCGCCGCCGATGACGGCAATGACGATGCTACCCGATTTCGCCTCGAGGCTGCGGTCGACCACGAGAAGGTCACCGGGAAAAATGCCGGCGCCGGCCATGGAGTCGCCCTTGACCCGGACGATAAAGGTTGCCGCGGGCCGGCGGATGAGATGCTCGTTGAGGTCGAGCTTACCTTCGATGAAATCCTCCGCCGGTGAGGGGAAACCGGCCGGTACGGCCGCTGCCACGAGGGGCAGGGGGCAGGGCCGGCTATTTTCGTTTATACCAAAGTAGAACATAACATGAACATAAACGGGAAAGCCCCCCGTTATCAAGGGAGTATTTTTTTAGTGATGACTCTTTACGATTTGTTTAGCTGGGATTCCTATCCTATTCGGCAAACGATTCGGGGCAGAAGCCCCGGTAAAAGACGATAAAAAAATAAATGAACCCTTGGAGTTTGGATCACCATGGACACCACGATGAGCAACGATGCCCTGCGCGAGGAACCGACCATGCTGGCGCCGCAGCAACGGATCGGCCCCGCCGGTGTGCGTCAGCCGCCGCGTAAAACGCCGGGACAAGCCGCGAAAGGTGTGCGTCAGCCGCCGCGTAAAACGCCGGGACAAGCCGCGAAATCGGTCGAGCGCCGGCTCAATCTGCATTCGGTTCATATTCTCGCTCTCGAAGCGATGATTGCCGGTTTACCGAAACAAAACGGCATCGATGCAAACCGGGTGAATGCCTATATCGATGCGCGCACCGCCGGCGATAACGCCAATTTGGGGGCCGCGGCGAAAAGGGTCGCTGCCGAATTGCTCGAAGCACCGGTTGAGGCACCGCTCAGCAAGCCTCGGACAAGCCTCGTGGATTTCATCAAGTCGGATACGATGAAGCGGATCGGCAGTTGGCTGATTGCCATTGCTGCAGCGACGGCGCTTGTCACGGCCGGTTTCGTCGGTGTTGCCGCTTTGGTGATGAAAACCGGCTTCGGCGGTTAACAGCCGCTATCCGTAAAAATACCCTTCTTCAGGCGATTTGACAGAGGTCAAAGACCGCTGGTCGAAAGAGCGCCACAATCCGCCGACCGAATAAAGAGCCATGGAGGGAGAGAATGGCCCCAGATACGGCGGTTGGCGCGAAAACACCTGCAACCAAACTCGATATTCATCCTTTAAAGCCAGTCGGCGCCGAGATTTTTGGCCTCGATCTGTCGCAGAATCTTGATGACGACACCATCCAGGCCGTCGAAGCAGCGTTGAACACTTACGGTGTGATCGTCTTTCGCGATCAGGATCTCGGCCCCGCCGAGCAAATTGCATTCACCCAACGCTTCGGCGATGTGCCTCGCCATGTCCGCCAGGAATACGCCCTGGAGGGGTATCCGGAAATTCATTTGATTTCCAACATCAAGGAAGGCGAACGCTCCATCGGCAGCGCTTATGCCGGCGACGGTTGGCATTCGGATCTTTGTTTCACCAAAACACCGGCGAGGTATCTCGTTTTGAACGCCAAGGAATTGCCCCGCGATGAAAACGGCAAGGTCTTGGGTGATACGGTTTTCGCCAGTGCTGCGGATGCCTACGATTCATTGCCGCAGGAGACGAAAGACAAAATCGACGGTCTGCGCGGCATCCAGCAATATCACCGCCGCCAGGCCATCAAGCAACAGCAGCGCGAGGGCGATCACGCGCGGCCCGATTTAACGCCCGAGCAACTGGCCAAAACCCCGGATATTACGCAGCCCGTGGTGCGGACCCATGAGGGGACGGGGCGAAAGTGCATTTATGTAAACCCGGTTTACACCTTCGGGATCGAGGGTATGGAAGAAAAGGATGCTGAACCGTTATTGAAGATGCTCGAAGATCACATCGTGGAACCGGAAGCGGAAAAGGTTTACCGCCACACCTGGCGCGAAGGCGATGTCGTGATGTGGGATAACTGTCTCATGCAGCATGAAGCCATTACCGATTACGCCTTACCGTAACGCCGTTTGATGTATCGGACGACCGTGAAGGGCGGCCAGGTTCAATAACGCGCTTATCATTTCCCCTAGCGAGTAACGCCCTCAATTGTTTGTGAGCCGTTGGTTCGAAAACTTTTGGGGGCGTTTTTTTGTCTACGTGACAGTCGGGCGCGGGCCGAGCAGGATAATTGCGGCGCCAATGATGCATACCCCGGCGCCGATGAAATCCCACCGGTCGGGCCGGGTACTTTCCACCAGCCATAACCAGGCAAGAGAGGAGGCGATATAAACACCGCCGTATGCGGCATACGCGCGCCCGGCGAATGCGCTATCGATTTTTGTGAGCAAATAAGCAAACGCGATCAAGGCCAGAATACCGGGGATGACCCAGAACACCGATTTTCCAAGCCGAAGCCAGGCCCAGAAAGCGAAACAGCCGGCGATTTCGAAAAAAGCGATGGCGCAATAAATAGCGAAAGCGCTGAAATTAGGCATCTTTTGATCCTTTCTGGGCTGCGGGCCGTGAGATCAAA
>CALINB010000069.1 GCA_938045325.1 uncultured Rhodospirillales bacterium
GGCGGACATAAAATGGCGGCCGGGTTTACGGTTGCGCGTGAAAAACTCGATGCCTTATCGGCATTTTTCGCCGAGCAAATCAGCTCATTGATCGACACGGCGGGTATCGTGCCGACATTGATGCTTGATGGTGCCATTCAAGCTGGCGGTGCAACGGTCGAGATGATCGAAACACTTGAAATGGCAGGGCCATTCGGATCGGGAAATCCGGAGCCGAAATTCGCGATTTCGAACGCGCAGATTGCCTATGCTAATTTAGTTGGGCGCGATAAAACCCATCTGCAAGTCTCTTTAACCGGTGACGGTGGCGGCAAATTACAAGGCATTTGTTTTCGCGCGACCGATACGCCGATTGCACAAACCTTGTTAAATCATAACGGCGCGCCGTTTCATATTGCCGGACGCTTGCGGTTGAATACATGGCAAGGCGTGACCCGCCCGCAAATCTTGATCGACGATGTAGCTGCCGTTTGGTGATCTATGTGGCAATCTGACATTATCGTGATTGCCGCCGTCGCTTTTCTGCTCGGCGGTTTCGTCAAAGGCGTCGTCGGTCTCGGCCTACCGACCATCTCTCTGGCCATATTGACTGCCACCGTCGGCCTGAAACAGGCCATGGTGCTGATGCTGTTCCCGAGTTTTGTAACCAACGTGTGGCAGGCGGTCGTCGGTGGACAGTTCCTAACAATTCTTCGCCGGTTATGGTCGTTTCTGCTCATCGGCAGCCTCGGGATTTGGTTTGCCGCGGGACAGCTCGCCAAGGCGGATGCGGTTATGCTGTCCGGCTTTTTCGGCATTCTGCTGTGTCTTTACGGTGCGGTGAGCCTGTTTGCCCGAACGTTACCGCCGCCCGGCAAGGCCGAGCGCTGGCTGACGCCCATCGTCGGTGCCGTTGCCGGCGTGATCACAGGCTTTACCGGCTCGTTTACCGTGCCGGGGATTATGTATCTACAATCCCTCGGCATGGCGAAAGACATTTTTATTCAGGCCATGGGCGTCGTGTTCACGATGTCGACGTTTATGTTGGCGTTTTCACTCGCGGCCAACGACTTGATGCCGCAAAACCTGGCGACAATTTCGGTCGCGGGGTTGGTTCCCGCGGCATTGGGGATGGTGCTGGGCCAAAAAATTCGTGCAAAACTTTCCGAAGAGCAGTTCAAAAAAGTGTTTTTCGTAAGTTTGATGGCCGTCGGCGCGTATATCGCAATCCGCTCAGGTGTACGTTATGTTTAAGCCGCTATTTCTTTAAAATCTTTGCGACGGGATCGGCTTCGAGCCGCGCGACGACCGGCATATCCGAACCCACCAGCGGTGTCAGATAATCCATGAACGCGTCCGTGACGTCATGGCCAGAATCGGCGATAAAAGACGGGTCCATTACTTTGGTTTTCCCGGCGACCGCATCCAGCGGGCTGAGTTGATATTCCGCCGCGTATTGGCCGCCCTTGTCGACGCGGTGAATGGTGACGGAACCGTCGGTGTCGCCGGTTTGCGCATACTGCAAGGCCCGTTGGCCGACCTCTCGGGCTTCGCGCTGATCGACATCGGAAACGCAGCCCAAGAACGAGCGCTGCAGGTAACCGAACGTATCGCCGCGTACCCGGCTGATGTCCGTTTTCGCTTTCACCACGTCACACAGCAGGTCCGCTAGCGCACCAGTGCCGGATAGTTGCACATTGCCGTGATCGTCGCGCTCGACTTCCTTGGCGAGCGTCGTGATGATCGGTTGTCCGCTTTCGTCATGAATGCCTTCTGAGACCGCAATCACGACACGACCGTATTTGTCGTAGACCCGTTTCACATCGCTGGCGAATTGATCCGCATTAAACGTGGTTTCAGGCAGGTAAATCAGATGCGGCCCGTCGTCTTCGAAATTTCGGGCCAGAGCCGACGCAGCCGTCAAAAACCCGGCGTGGCGGCCCATGACGACGCCGATGTAGGCGCCGGGCAGGGCGCGGTTGTCCTGATTGACACCGGCGAACGCGCTGGCGACAAACCGCGCGGCGGAAGGATACCCCGGTGTGTGGTCGTTGATCATCAGGTCATTGTCGATGGTCTTGGGCACGTGGATGCAGCGCAGCGCATAATTAGCGTTCACCGCTTCCTCGGCGAGGATTTTCAGCGTGTCGGAGGAATCGTTGCCGCCAATGTATAAGAACGTGGAAATTTCGTGCGCCTGCAGGACCTTGAAAATTTCCTGGCAGTAGGCGAGGTCCGGTTTGACCCGGGTCGAACCGAGGGCCGAGCAGGGCGTCTTGGCGACGTTTTCCAGGTTCGCATCGGTCTCTTGGGTTAGATCCAGGAAATCCTCGTTAACGATGCCGGAAACCCCGTGCAGGGCACCGTAAACCCGCTCGATACTGTCAAATTTGCGGGCTTCGGTAACGACTCCCACCAGGGATTCGTTAATAACGGCGGTAGGGCCGCCTCCTTGGGCGACGAGGACTTTTCCTTGCGGCATGGGCTCAATTCCTTACTTGAATGACACGCGATATCACGGACCGATATCGTTTCAAACCCAACATAGGCGAGGGACGGGGCCTTTCGCAACGGCCTAAACGGGGATAACTTTGGGCCGAGAAAGCCTTGCATTTCCCGTCCGCTCGGGCTACGAAGCTTGCCGCTGACCCCTTCGTCTAGTCAGGTCTAGGACACCAGATTTTCATTCTGGCAACACGGGGTCGAATCCCGTAGGGGTCACCATTTTTCCCGGAAAATTCAGAAGATCATACAGCTTAATTTGCGGCGGGAATGCTGCCTTTGATCGTCGTGCGCCATAACAGGCGCCGCAACGGTAAATCGTAATTTTGGGTTGCTGAGTGCTGAACGACGCAATTATCCCAAAAGACGACATCGCCTTTGCGCCACTGATGGGCATAAACATACTCGGGCCGGTGGCATCTTTCCGCCAGATCATCCAGCAGGGTCTCCGCTTCATCATCCGGCATGCCGGAGATTCCTTTGCACTCGCCGGCGATCACGTAAATACACTTCCGCCCGGACTGGGGGTGGACCCGAATGACGGGGTGCTCAACGGGCGGCAGCTTATCGAGTATTTCCTTGGTCATCGGTTTTCGTTTGTATTTACCTATTTTCATGCGAAGGGTGTGTTTACCTTCGTATGAATGGGTCGTGGTTCGGCCCTGCAAAAGCGTTTTCGTCGCCTCGGGTAAATCATCATATGCAGCGGTTACGCTTGAAAATACCGTATCGCCAAGCGCGTTACCGGAGTCATCGATGGGAACCTCGAGGGAATAGAGGAATGTACCCCGCGGCGGGACTTTCGTGTACGAATTGTCCGTATGCCATGTCGAGCCGCCGTCATTGAGGCCGATGGCATTGCCTTCGTCATCTACGATGTTCGAAAGAACGAGAATTTCGGGATACGTTTTATGGGCGTACTCGGCCAGCGGATAGATATGCAGCTCACCAAATCGCTTGGTAAAATTAATAAAATCGGGTTCCGTCAGCGTTTGGTCCCGAAAGACGAGAACGCCATATTTGGCATATGCTTTTTCGATAGCTGAAAAAGTCTCATCGTCGATCGGTTGCGACAAATCGACCCCGAGAACCTCGGCGCCGAAGTGATCAGACAGTGGTTTAAATTCCAAATCCATGACTCATTTCGAAAATTTGGTATTTCGTAACCTTACATTAGACCGTGGCTTTACCTTTTTTTACGACGAGCCACAGGGCGTGAATCATTCCCGGCACGAAAAATAATATTGTCAGCAAAATATTGAGCCAAAAATGCAGCGCAATAACGACGGTCAGAAACGCGGCGACTGGCGGAAGAAAAATTGCAATAACGATACGAAGAATGTCCATTGACCATTTAACTTTGGTTGTTTGTTTTCATATGAACTTACGGATTTAAGTATTGATACAAAAAACCCATGAATTATAGGAAAGGTAGAATAGACGAAAAATACCCGTGGCCAAATATCTGGGCGCCAATCGCTCAAAATTAGACTGCAGAGGCCGGAATCAAGCCATATTGAGATGTTTTTTATGGTATCGAAACGTGTTTTTTGGAACTGCATAAGAGAATAACGAGGTAGAATCAAAAGCGTTTTCGAAATTCATCACGTTAACAAAGCCGAGGGGGGGGGGATCGATGACCGCACAATATGAACCGACCATGCCGTTCCTGGAAGTACCACCCGGGACCCCGAAACCCAGAAATACAAGTTTTACCGTCTTGAGCGATTTCGGCGCTTTGCCGGTGACGTATATCGAGGAAATGCTCGATGTCATCGGTGACATGGTCGATTGGGTTAAGTTTTCCGATCATATCGGCACCATGAACCGGCTCGGACCGGAGCGGCAGAAAATGCGCACGGCTGCTTATAAAAATAAGGGGGTGCCGGTGCTGCCTGGCGGTATTCCGTTTGAGCTCGCTTATCTGCAAAAAAAAGGTCGAGCCCTTTATACGAAGCGCTGATCGAGCTCGGCCTCGATGGTGTCGAGGTGAGCGCGGATTCAATTCCTCCCATTCCCCGTGATGAACGAAGCGCGCTCATTCAGCTGGCGCGTGAAAAAAAATTACAGGTTTTTACGGAAGTCGGCGACAAGATCGGCGACGAAATTATCACCGCACAGCCGATGATCGACGCTATCAAGGCCGATATCGATGCCGGCGCGCTCAAGGTTTCGATCGAGAACAACGAATTATGCAACATCTTCAACGATGGCGATATCGACGCTGAGGGGCATAAAGCCTTGGATGACGTGATTACGGCGGTTGGGTTGGAATCCGTCGGTTTTGAGGTTGGGCCGAAAGGATGGCCGGACGTTCCCGTTTGGCTGGTGAATACATACGGTAGCGGCATCAACATCGTGAATATTTGGCACGATCAAGTCATGGCCATGGAGGGGATGCGCCGCGGCATCAGCCGTCCGATCGGATACAAATTTTTCCGCGAATTGTTAGCGCGGGAAGATGCATCGGAATAAATTTATTTGGACCGTTGTTGTTTTCTCCAATTCTGCAGAGGAAGCGATATTCTTGTCTTCTAATCCGAGCATGCCTTAAATTGCTGAGTATGAACGACACGGATCGCATGACCGAGACCACAGAAGATCTTGCACGCCTCCGCCATGAAGCCGCTACTTTGAATGTTGCGGGCCGGCATGCTGAAGCGCTTTCGCTTTATGATAATCTCGTCGCCAAAGCGCCAAATGTCGCCCATTGGCACAACGAGCGCGCGGCGGTGCTCCGCAACCTTGGCCGTATACCTGAAGCCCAACAGGCATGTGAAACCGCGCTCCGGTGTGATCCGAGTTTAGCCGAGGCGCATGTGAATTTAGCGGGGTTGCTTTTATGCCAGGGTCGATACCGTGAAGGCTTCCGGGAATTCGAATGGCGGCTCAGGGTCCCCCAGTGTTCCGTACCTGCCCTCGGCTTGGCTGCGCCGATGTGGGACGGCCGTCCCGCGCCCGATCAATGCCTGCTGGTAGTGGCGGAACAAGGGCTTGGCGATACCATTCAATTCGTTCGTTTCCTCGAGCCGGCCCGGCGACGCGTAGGCCGTTTGGTCTTAGTGGTTCAGGCAGCCGTGAAGGAACTTTGCAAGGGTGTGGCAGGCGCGGATGAGGTGATGGGAAGCGGCGAAACGCTGCCGCCTTTTGATTTGAAGATTTCCCTGATGAGTTTACCGCATTTACTCAGGACCAGTCTGGCGACCTTACCCGCGCCTATGGGTTACCTGGATGTGGAACGGACGGCGGCGCTCAAGAGAGATGGGTCTAAGATCGGTGTTAATTGGCAGGGGAACCCAACCGGTACCGGAGACCGGGGCCGCTCTTGTCCCCTAGAAGCGTTCAAGCCGGTATTTAAACTGCCGGGGGCGCGGTTCTATTCGTTGCAAAAGAATTTCGGATTGGAGCAGCTCGCCGCGTTTCCCGAAGTCGAAGACCTTGCCGGGCATTGTGAAACATTTGCGGACACGGCTGCTTATATGAAGGCCCTGGATCTTATTATCACCACGGATACGGCGGTTGCCCATGTTGCCGCCGCCCTGGGGCGTCCGACATGGCTTTTGCTGAAATATTCACCGACGTGGCGTTGGCTGAGGGATAGGATGGATAGCCCTTGGTATCCAAGCATGAGACTTTTCAGAAAGGAAGAGGCGGAATGTTAGGAGTTAGTCCTTGATAGGGTAGCAAAAGATTTGAAAGTTTATTTGAATGAATGATTTAGAAAATATCGTTGTCCTGATCACTGGCGCCACCGATGGTATCGGGCGCGGCACGGCGGCGAAGTTCGCGTCCTTGGGCGCGCATGTGCTGTTGCACGGCCGTAGCGATCAGCGACTGGAAGATACAAAAGCCGCCATCGCAGCGGAGACAGGCAACGCGCGCCTGGAAACCTATCGGGCGGACTTTTCTTCTCTTTCTAATGTGCGCCGGCTCGCCGATGAAGTTGCAGCACAGCATGACGGCCTGGATATTCTGATTAACAACGCCGGGCTGGGCCGGGGGCCGCGCGGCAACCAGCAACGCGAAACCAACGCAGAAGGTGTCGAACTGCGGTTTCAGGTCAATCACCTCGCACCCTTTCTGCTCACGCATTTGTTGCTGCCATTGCTAAAGGCGCGCGCGCCGTCGCGCATCGTTAATGTCGCCTCGGCGTCGCAGGATACGATCGACTTCGACGACGTCATGCTGGAGCATGGTTACACCGGCACGCGGGCCTACTCGCAAAGCAAGCTTGCGATAGTGATAGCGACAATTGAGTGGGCTTTGCGACTCAAGTCCGATGGTATCACCGTGAATTCGTTACATCCGGGATCGCTGCTGGATACGAAAATCGTTCACGAAGCTTGGGGCGCGGCGTCGGGGCCGGTCGAGATCGGGATTGAATCGGAATTCTATTTGGCGACATCGCCAGACCTTGAAAGCGTCAGCGGTCAATACTTTAATGAGGCACATGTTGCTTCGGCGCACCCTCAAGCGGACGAGGCGGCGGTCCGAGAGCGTTTATGGCAGTTAAGCGAAATGTTGACGGGCATGAATGCCGAATAATATACCCGGAAAATACTCGTTTACCGTTTATTGAGGGCCGGGCTTTTCGCACACGGCATTACCGTATTGCGCAAAACATTTGACTTCCGTACAAGCTTTGATTCGTGCCGTGCGCTGAGGTTTGTTGACGTCGACAGTGACAGCCGCCGTGTAAGGAATTGCGATTTGCCGCGTGCCCTGGGTGCAGTTTGTCGAGCTGTTATTGCCGATTGTCGTGGTATTG
>CALINB010000070.1 GCA_938045325.1 uncultured Rhodospirillales bacterium
GCCTTTAAAACCGCGCGAAGCCGGTCCGTGGATTCAGGATGATGGGCTCCAGGGTCATGCTCAATGCATATCGGGTGTGTGAATATCAGCGTCGTCATTGAATAAACCCCTCACGGTTCCCATCTCGAACTGATAAAATAGCCTCAAAATTGCATCTATAACCGCGTTTCAGGCCAAGGCTCACCGAATGTTTGCACGACAGCTCATCCCAGGGCAATCAAACTGGCAAAAAATTAGGACGCTCCTGATTGTTTTATGTATTCCCATACTGGGTGCAACGGAAACCTTCGCCCAAAGCGAAAAGAAGAAATGGGGCAAGGCCCGGGTTATCGTGAATGAAGTTCGTATCGAGCCTTTGCTACAAACGGCGCCAATCATCGGTCGGTTTGTCGCCCGTAGAAGCGGTGTCGTTGCCGCACAAACCGGCGGACCGGTCAAAAAATTACTGATCGAGGTCGGTGACCGGGTTGAGGCCGGCAAATTGATCGCCGAACTCGACACCAGCAGCTTGAAATGGCGCTATCAAGTGGCCGCCGCGGAGGCAACCGAAGCCAAGGCTCAAGTCCGCACGGCCGAGGTTCGAGTTAAACTCGCTGCGCAAGAACTCAAACGATTGGAGAACTTGCGCAAATCAGCCGCGTTCAGCCAAGCCCGCTATGAAGATAAAAAGGTCGAAGTTGCCCGGGCTAGAAGCGAAGTTGCGGAAGCACGCGCAAACCTAAAACGTCGCATGGCAAATAAAGAATTGGTCAACGTTGATCTTCAGCAAGCCAGCATCCGCGCACCCTACTCTGGCGTCGTAACACGGCGGCACACAGAAATCGGCTCCTATGTTAAGGAAGGCGACCCGGTCGTAACGCTGGTCGATGATAAGAATCTTGAAATTGAAGCCGATGTTCCATCGAAAATGATTGCCGGGTTATCTGTTGGGCTGAAAATTTCCGCGAACCTTAATCCAAAGTTATCATTCGACTCCATTGTTCGCGCGATTATTCCTTCAGAAAATCCATTGGCACGAACACGCGCCGTACGGTTTTCAACAACATTCAAAGGCAAGCAATTGCCTTTGGCAGCCAATCAAAGTGTTACCTTGCAAATTCCAATTGAAAAACTGCGTGACATTGTCACTGTCCATAAAGATGCCATCGTTAAGCGAAAAGGCAGAAACATTGTATTTAAAGTTGTCGATGAGAAAGCGCATAAACAAGAAGTTACCACTGGGAGAGCGGTCGGCAACCGGTTTGAAGTCTTAAACGGCCTTAGCGCAAAAGAAATGGTCGTAATTCGCGGCAATGAACGATTGAAAGACGGCAAGCAGGTTACAATTGAAAAAGTAGCCTTTTAAAAACCATGAATCTTATTCGTCTCTGCATTCGCCGCCCCATAGCAGTTCTTGCGGCTGTGATGATCGTGATCATCATGGGGCTTGTGTCTTTGCAAGCGATCCCCATTCAGTTAACGCCCGATGTCCGTAAACCGCTCATTGAAATCGATACGCGCTGGTACAGCGCCGCCCCTCGCGAAGTCGAGCGCGAAATCATCGAGCGCCAGGAAGAGCAACTGTCCAGCGTCGAGGGCATCGAGGAGATGAAAAGCACCGCCCAGTCCGGGCGGGGACAAGTTGAACTCACGTTTCGGGTCGATCAAAACATGGACCGCGCCCTGCTTTTGGTCGCTAATCGCCTGGATCAGGTTGAGGGCTACCCCGATGAAGCCGATGAGCCGCGCTTAAATACGGCCGGCAGCGATGACAACGCCATCACCTGGATGATTTTGCGGCGGAATCCGGGCAACACGCGCGATATGCATGAATACTTGGATTTTGCCAAAAACGTCATCCAAGACCGGCTCGAACGTGTAAAAGGCATTGCCCGCATCAATGTTTTCGGCGGCGGTGAACGGGAATTACAGGTCGTCGTCGATCCCGAACGCATGGCCCGTTTCGGCCTGACAGTGACACAAATTAAAAATGAATTACGCGCGGCCAATGCCACCGTATCGGCCGGCGATGTCGACGAAGGCAAGCGGCGCTACGTGGTTCGCACCGAGGGTGAACTTAATACCTTGGACCATGTGCGCGAAGTCGTCTTACGTACCGTTCGTGACACAGCTACCGGACAGGTTGCCCGCGTTACGGTAAACGATATTGCTACGGTGAAGTTTGGCTATAAAGATCCAAGATTTAGGATCAGATTGCTTGGCGAACAGGCAATTGCCATCAATGCCACCCGCGAAACCGGCGCCAACGTCATGGATGCTATGCAGGGTATTCGTAAAGCCATTGGTGACCTTAACAAGCATGAACTTCCCGCCGCCGGATTGAATTTATGGCAGGTCTACGATGAAACGGTATACATAACCTCTTCAATCGACCTTGTTCAGCAAAATATTTTTGTTGGCGGCGCCTTAGCTGCCCTTATTCTCTTATTATTTTTGCGCTCTATCGGTGCGACACTCGTCGTATCGTTCGCCATTCCGATTTCCATCATCGGCTCATTTGTTGCCATGACGGCATTGGGGCGCTCAATCAATGTCATTTCCTTAGCCGGGCTCGCTTTTGCGGTTGGCATGGTCGTCGATGCCGCGATTGTCGTGCTGGAAAACATATTCCGTCTGCGCCAGGAAGGCCGCTCGCGTTTTGATGCTGCTTACGAAGGTGCCAAGCAAGTCTGGGGCGCCATTTTGGTTTCCTCACTGACAACAGTGGTCGTTTTTATTCCGATCTTAGTGATGCCACTTGAAGTTGGGCAACTGTTTCGGGATATTGCCGTCGCCATATCGGTTGCGGTTTTGTTGTCACTTATCGTGGCCGTTACGGTCATTCCGTCACTTGCATGCAAACTTTTAGGCAAACCCAAGCCGGAAAGTTCTGTTTTCTCACGTATTCCAGTGATTGATCCTGCAGCGTCACGGTTTGTTGAGATCATTTTAGCCATAACCCGGCGAGTTGTAGCAAGCCGCAGTCTTTCGATCTTCGTTGTCGTTTGCATTTGCAGTTTAACGGCGCTGGGAACGTATTTGTTCTTACCAAAGCTGGATTACCTACCGGAAGGAAACCGCAATTTGGTTTTCGGTCTCATCAAACCCCCGCCCGGCTACAACTTAAAAACGATGACGGAAATTGCGACCCGCATGGAAAATGAAATCAGTCATCTTTGGACCGTCAAGACCGGGCCAGAATCAAAACCGGGTGAGCCGCCCAAAATGCAGCGCTTCTTTTTTGTCGCAAGCCCAAACCGCACCTTCATCGGTGGTTCAGCCGAAGATCCCAGCCGGGTCAAAGAACTCATCCCGGTTTTACAAGAAGCGGCAAACCGGGAACCGGGCTCCTTCGGCATTGTCCGGCAATTATCCCTTTTCGGGCGCGGCATCGGGGGGGCGCGCAAAATCGAATTGCATATCAGCAGCCCGAAACTTGAGGATAATTTTGAAGTTGCCCGCGAAACGGTCCGTTTGATCGAACAGGTTATGCCACGCCGTCTGGGCACGCAGATCAATCCAAAGCCGGGCTTGGAAATGGGCTCGCCGGAAATTCGAATTTATCCCAACCGCATTCGGCTGAGTGAAAGCGGCGTCACAGCCCGGGAACTGGCTGATACGATTGACGCCTTTAATGACGGACTGAGGGTATCCGAGATTTCGGTGGATAACAAAATTATGGATTTGATGCTCAAAGGGCCCGCGCAAAATGTTGCAACGACGCAAGGCATCAATCAATTGCCGGTTGTGACCAAGGACGGCACGATCGTTCCGGCGGCTTCACTTTCAAAAGTTGATGTCACATCAGGCCCTGTTCAAATTCAGCGCCTGGAGCGCACTCGAACCGTTACCATTGATGTCAGCCCGCCTGAAACCATGCCGCTTGAACAAGCGATAGAACTGCTGCAGCAAAATGTCGTGACGCCCTT
>CALINB010000071.1 GCA_938045325.1 uncultured Rhodospirillales bacterium
ACAGTGCGGCGCGGCCTTGCCCCGGTCCTTGAAAACCGGATTTTAAAAACCATAACCGTCCGCCGCCGGGACCTGCGCTTCCCGGTTCCCGCCCAATTGGCGAAGCGATTAACTGGCGTTAGGGTGACCGCCCTTGAGCGGCGGGCAAAGTATATCCTGATCCGCTTTAGCGATGGCCATGTTGCGATTTTACACCTCGGCATGTCAGGCCGGATTAAGATATTTCCGCAAGGTCATGAAATTACCCAGGAACCGCACGACCATATCGTGATGACGACCGATCATAATGATTCTGTGGTCTTTAATGACCCGCGCCGGTTCGGCTCTTTATTACTGACGTCCGACAATGCGCTGGCGGATCATAAGCTTCTCAAAGGGCTCGGCCCTGAACCGCTCGACGCGGCGTTCGATGCAAAATTACTGGCATCACGGCTCAAGGGGCGTCATACGCCAATCAAAGCGGCCCTGCTTGATCAGCGCACGGTCGCCGGGCTTGGCAATATATACGTCTGTGAGAGTCTGTTTCGGGCCGGTATTTCTCCACGGCGTCAGGCCAGAACCGTTCAAGGGGGCCGGGCGGTCAAATTACATCAAGCCATTCAAGAAGTTTTGCGCGAAGCAATCGCCGCTGGTGGATCGACCTTGCGTGACCACCGTCAGCCCGATGGCGAACTTGGATATTTCCAACATCATTTCGCCGTCTATGGCCGCGCCGGCGAGGCTTGCCCGGATTGTCACTGCCATAGTGAAAAATCCAGTGGCATCAAACACATCGTTCAAAGCGGCCGATCGACATTTTATTGTGCGCGAAAACAACGGTAATGATATAGCGGTAGCATGATCGAAACGGCCTTATCGATGAGATGCCATAACACATTGTTATTTGTGTGGTTATTGGTTTGTGGGATTTTAATCCCCGCATTTGATGTCGTTGCCGCCGACAATTCGGCAGGCTCGTCATCTTATGTTGCCGATTTTGAAAGCGTCCCCTTGATGCCCGGTTTGACGGAAAAAACAGAAGAGCGGGTCAACTTCGACACACCCGCCGGGCGCATCGTTGAGGCGACAACATTTGGTAGGGTACGAAAATCGCAAATTGAAAAATTTTATTTTAAAACACTACCTCAATTAGGCTGGCAAAAAACCGGTCCGTTGATTTTCGTTCGCGAAGGCGAGCGCCTATCGATCGAATTTGCGGCCGAAACTTCTGCTGGGGCCAAGGATCTTCAAGCGGAACAGAAAATACTCATCGTGCGGTTTCGTATTAAGCCGCTTGTAAAACCGTAATACACGACGGCTTTTTTGTGACCGGCATCGTGCCGTTTGCTCTTCTGTTCAGCCAAGCCCGGCGTGGCGATGTGCCGAAATCGGGCGCCGATTGCGGCCCGATTCCGACAAATTTCAACCATGGCCTTGACGGCGGCAGGCCACGGATATATAAGCCTGCCCTCACGACAAAAACGCTGAAAAGCGCAGAAAACAAAGAGATTGTAGGAAAAGGAAAAATCATGGCCCAGCATGTGTCGGCCAAGAAACGGATCCGTCAAACAAAACGCCGCACTGGCGTCAACGTTCGGCGTCTGAGCCGTATCCGGACTCATATTCGCTCTATCGAAGAAGCCATCAATGGTGGAGATCAGAAGAAAGCCGTCGAAATGTTTCAGTTAGCGCAACCGGAAATGATGCGCGGCGCCCGCCGGGGAATCGTTCATAAAAATATGGTTTCGCGAAAATTATCACGCTTGTCAGCGCGCATTAAAAATATGGCCGCTTAAAATTTTCATTGGCCGCAAGAATGCCGTGTGCCGATTTGGCCCACGGCTTTTTTTGTGCCTGCGCGCAGCCTGATTATTCATGTGTAGCGGGCAGGTACAATATGTTGTCTCCTTCGACTGAGATCGGAGATTGTCAAGGTACATTTTTGTAATTTTTTTCGACGTTCTTGATACGATCTCGTTGCTATGTTCGTTGCACCTTTGTAAGTTTAATCACCAACGGACGACCCCACAGACATTACAAAGACCGATAGGAACTGGACCATCTGTTGACATCGCTTGAAGCGTACAATTTCAGAGGATCGAGCCCGGGTCATATTTTGTTGTGGGGAAGAATGTGAAGACGAAGTTAAATATACAAAAAAAGAATTTTGAGAGTTTTGTTTCGAAGAGTGCGGCAAGTTTTTGTTTATTCGTTTTTTTTTAAGACGCCGGTTTTTCTAGGAAGCAAATTCCAAATCGGCAGGGATAATTCAGGCGGCGGCTATGTTCCGTTGCCGGACAAATAAGGGGGAGGGTCAACAGGAGCATTTTGTGATTTTTCACATCTCGTTTGCCGCAGATGACGGTGGCGGTATGGGTAAAATGGGTGGAAATGGTCCTGAAAGCCTTCAGAAATTTGGCTCGAAGCCGCAGAATTGGGTGGTTTTCGGGTTTGGAAGAAACAAAAAACGCTCTCTATCCGGTTGGGGATCAATAGCCGGGGCACAAGAGGGCGGCGTTCTAAAAGGCTGACAGAAAAATGAATAAAGGGTCTGTGGATAAAGGAATTGAGCTCCAATGGGCGAATGTTCTTGAATCCTTGCGTGGCGAAGTCGGAGAAGACGCTTATAAAAGTTGGCTTAAGCCGATGGTTGTTCGTGAAGTCAACGATGGCCAAATCAATATCACGGTACCGACCCGCTTTATGCGTGATTGGGTCGTCGCGCATTACCTCGATAAACTGAACCAGCTTTGGGCGCATGAAAATCCGGATATCAAGGCCGTCAATGTTTTCGTTCAGCCCGACCAGGCTGCGAAATTGACATCTGAAAATGCCGGGAAGGCGACAATCGAGGCGGCACAGTCTCAGGCCGGTGCGGCGAAAAACAATGGGCTCGATTATCAAAAAGAAATCAGTGCGCCGCTTGATCCCCGGTTCGCCTTCGATCAGTTCGTTGTCGGCAAGCCCAATGAATTTGCCTATGCCGCCGCGCGGCGGGTCGCGGAAGCGTCGACCGTTCCCTTTAATCCGTTGTTCTTGTATGGCGGTGTGGGGCTCGGCAAAACCCATTTGATGCATGCCATTGCCTGGCATATCCGCCAGCGCGATCCGTCCCGAACGGTCATTTACCTCTCGGCCGAAAAATTCATGTACCGTTTCATCCGCGCGCTTCGCGAGCACAATACGGTTGATTTTAAAGACCAATTCCGTTCCGTCGACGTGCTGATGATCGACGATGTGCAGTTCATCAGCGGCAAGGATTCCACACAAGAAGAGTTTTTCCACACTTTTAACGCCCTCGTCGATCAGGGCCGGCAAATCGTCATCTCTTCCGATAAATCCCCCTCCGAGCTCGAAGGGGTCGAGGAGCGTCTTAAATCACGCCTGAATTGCGGCCTCGTGGCGGACATTCATGCCACCACCTACGAGCTACGCCTCGGCATCCTGCAAGCCAAAGCCGAGCAGGTCGGTGTTCAGGTATCCCCTAAAGTCATGGAATTCCTGGCCCATAAAATCACGGCGAATGTGCGTGAGCTTGAAGGCGCGCTCAATCGCGTGATCGCTCACGCTCAATTGGTCGGCCGGCAAATTACCCTCGAGACCACGCAAGAAGTGCTGCATGATCTTCTGCGCGCCAACGACCGCCGGGTCACGATTGAAGAAATTCAAAAGCGGGTGGCGGCGCACTTCAATATTCGGATTTCCGATATGCACTCGGCCCGCCGGGCCCGTTCCGTTGCGCGGCCCCGTCAGGTGGCGATGTATCTCGCTAAGCAATTGACGTCACGGTCGCTGCCTGAGATCGGCCGGAAATTCGGCGGCCGCGATCACACCACGGTGATGCATGCCGTGCGCAAGGTCGATGAGCTCAAAGAGCATGATTCGACGTTTGCCGAAGACGTCGAGCTCTTACGCCGGATGCTCGAAGGCTAAGCAAATTTTCTGCTGAAAAAATGTGCGGTTTTCCGGGGTCTCTTGGGCCTATTTTGCGGCGCTGTGCAAAGGCGGAAATCGCTTCGGATGCCAAGGGTTTTTGATATAATGCCCCGACCTTAAGGGCAGCCGGAACGGGATGCCCTTTTCGGTCAATTCAGAGCCGATAAATTCACCCGCCCTCAAGCGAACAACCGATTGAACACTCGAAAACTGCCATGAAATTTACCATCGAACGGGCCGCTTTGTTGAAGTCGTTAGGACACGTGCAGAGCGTTGTTGAGCGCCGCAATACCATTCCGATTCTCTCCAATGTCAAATTGGAGGCGACAAACTGGAAGCTGAGCCTTAATGCCACCGATATGGATCTCGACATCGTTGAGCAGGTTCCCGCGCAAGCCAATGACACCGGTGCGATTACGGCGCCGGCACACACGCTTTATGAAATCGTGCGCAAGTTGCCGGAAGGTTCCGAAGTCGAATTCGACAGTAATGACGCAAACGGGCAAATGACCCTGCGGGCGGGCCGGTCCCGTTTCACGCTGTCCTGTCTGCCGATCGAAGATTTCCCGGTGCTCGATGAGGGGGCTTTGCCCCACTCCTTGACCTTAAGTGCCGAAGATATGCGGGTCCTGATTGACCGGACCCGCTTTGCAATTTCGACCGAGGAAACACGTTATTATCTCAACGGCATTTATATTCATGCCGCCCAGCGCGACGGCACCGATGTCCTGCGCGCCGTCGCGACCGACGGCCATCGTCTGGCCAGTGTCGAAGTGCCTCTGCCCGACAGCGCTAAAGACATGCCGGGCGTGATTGTGCCGCGCAAGACGGTGACGGAACTTCGCAAGCTGATCGACGAGACCATTGAGGATATTACCGTTTCGCTGTCCGAGACCAAGATCCGGTTCTCCTTCGACGATGCGGTTTTGACCTCGAAATTGATCGACGGCACGTTCCCGGATTATGAACGCGTGATCCCGACGGGTAACGATAAGGATATGGAGGTCGAGCGGAAGGTGTTCGCCGATGCGGTGGACCGGGTTTCCGCGATATCGACTGAGAAATCCCGGGCGGTTAAGCTTAGTCTTAGCAAAGGAACGCTCGTCCTTTCGGCGAGCAGCCCGGACGCCGGCAGCGCAACGGAAGAATTGGAGGTCGCCTACGACGGTGGCGATCTCGAAGTCGGATTCAACTCCCGTTACCTGCTCGACATCACCCAGCAGATTGAGGGCGATCAGGCGCATTTCGTTTTAGCCGATGCCGCCTCGCCGACGATCATTCGCGAAGTCGGCGATTCAAGCGCGCTTTACGTTCTCATGCCGATGCGTGTGTGAGGTGGCAGTACCCTCGGGCCTGGCACATCAACAGGATTTCGCCGGCAATACGGCCGGTCATTCATCGGTTGCGCCGACGCCGACTCCGTTGGACTCTGAAGCCGACAAGCCCGCCTTAGCGCTTAGACAACTGACCCTGACGCATTTTCGTAATTACGCGTCGCTCCGGCTGCGGTGCGGCGACGAGCCGGTGGTTTTGACCGGGCCGAACGGGGCCGGCAAAACCAATTTGCTGGAAGCGATTTCGTTTTTATCGCCGGGTCGGGGATTGCGCCGCGCAAAATTGGGTGACTTGGCGCTGCGCGATGCGGCCATGCCCGCACCGGAAAACGATACGGCTGTCTGGGGTGTTGCGGCGCACTTAAAAACGCCGAACGGGCCCGTCGATCTCGGCACGGGATGTACCGGTGATCATCAAGGAGCCCGACGGCCCCGGCGCATAATCCATATCGATGGCGAAACCGTTTCCCAGCAGGCGGCCCTCGCCGAACACGCTCATATTCAATGGCTGACACCGCAGATGGATCGGCTGTTTCTCGATGGCGCTTCGGCGCGCCGGCGGTTTCTTGATCGGCTCGTATTCGGGTTTGATCCGGCACACGCCGGTCGGGTCGCGGCCTACGATCATGCCTTACGCGAACGCAACCGATTATTCCGTGCCCAAGGGCTGCATGCCGATCCGGATTGGCTGGCCGCCCTCGAAGATACGATGGCCAGCAAGGGGATTGCGGTTGCTGCTGCCCGCCGCGATGCGTTATCGCGTATTCAACCGGCCTGCATCGAAGTGCATAGTCATTTTCCGGCCGCCGAGGTCTGGCTCGACGGTGAGATCGAACGTTGGCTTGAAGAGGCGCCGGCGCTGGCGGCCGAAGACCGGTTTCGCGAAGCCCTGGCAGCGGACCGCGCGAAGGATGCCGAAACCGGACGCGCGACAATCGGGCCTCATCGCAGCGATTTGATGGTGCGCCATACCGGCAATGGGCGCATGGCCGAATTGTGTTCGACCGGTGAGCAAAAAGCATTGCTGATCCGGCTGACGTTGGCCCATGTTCAAACCGCGGCGCGCGATTGGGGCCGCCTGCCGATTTTATTGCTCGATGAGGTGGCGGCTCACCTCGACGAGAAGCGTCGGACGGCCTTGATCGAGGAAATTTTATCCTTGCGTATTCAAGCGTGGCTTACCGGTACGGACGCCGCCTTGTTCGAGCCGTTTCAGCGCGAAGCACAGTTTTTTACCGTGAACGCGGGCACCGTTTTGCCGGCTTAATAAAAGCCGTTTAGTGACTGATTTCTTTGATGAAATCGGTTATAATCGAGGCCCGGTACAGAGAGAAAATGATGAGCGAAAAGAACGAGAAAATAGAGAATTCCAAAAAGAAGAAAAAGGACGAAAACGGCCAGGACGAAGCATACGATGCCGAATCCATTAAAGTGCTGCGCGGCCTCGAAGCGGTTCGCAAACGCCCGGGCATGTATATCGGCGATACCGATGACGGTACCGGGCTGCATCATATGGTGTACGAGGTTGTCGATAATGCGATCGATGAAGCCTTGGCCGGTCATTGCGATACGATCGAAGTAATCTTGAATTCGGACGGGTCGGTCAGCGTGTCGGATAACGGCCGTGGCATTCCGGTCGACATTCACAAAGAAGAGGGTGTGTCGGCGGCCGAAGTGATTATGACGCAACTTCATGCCGGCGGAAAATTCGATCAAAATTCCTATAAGGTTTCCGGCGGACTGCACGGTGTCGGCGTGTCCGTCGTCAACGCGCTTTCGGCATGGCTTGAGCTGAAAATCCGCCGCGATGGCAAAGAGCACGTCGCGCGTTTCGAAAACGGCGATGTCGTGAAATCTCTTGAGATTATCGGCGATGCGCCGATGAAAGAAGATGGCAGCCCTGTTTCAGGGACCGAGATCAAATTTTTGCCGTCGACAGACACGTTCACGATGACCGAGTTTGATTTCGACACCTTGGAACACCGTCTGAGGGAACTTGCGTTTTTAAATTCCGGCGTCGCATTGACTTTAAAAGACGCACGCCATGTCGAGGAGAAGGTCGTCGATTTGCATTACGAGGGCGGCCTGAAAGCGTTTGCCGCCTATCTCGACCGATCCAAAACCGCACTCAGCGATGAGCCCCTCGCGGCATCAGGTGAGCGTGACGGGATTGTCGTTGAAATGGCGTTGCAGTGGAACGACAGCTATCACGAAACCACACTGTGCTTCACCAACAACATTCCGCAGCGCGACGGCGGCACGCACTTGGCCGGTTTCCGCGGCGCGCTCACGCGCACCATCAATAAATATGTGACGCAAAGTGGCATAGCAAAAAAAGAAAAGGTTTCGATTACCGGTGACGATGCCCGCGAGGGTATGACGTGCGTGCTCTCGATCAAGGTGCCTGATCCGAAGTTTTCATCGCAAACAAAAGATAAACTGGTGTCGTCCGAAGTGCGCCCCGTGGTTGAAAGCGTGGTCGGCGATCAACTGGATCAATGGTTTGAAGAGCATCCGGCGGACGCCAAAAAAGTGATCGGCAAAATCGTCGAGGCCGCGACGGCACGTGAAGCCGCGCGTAAAGCGCGCGAGTTGACACGGCGCAAGGGGGCTTTGGATATCACCTCTTTGCCCGGCAAGCTGGCCGATTGTCAGGAGCGGGACCCGGCGAATTCCGAGCTGTTTATCGTTGAGGGTGATTCCGCCGGCGGTTCGGCCAAGCAAGGCCGCGACCGTTCCAATCAGGCAATCCTGCCGTTACGCGGCAAGATCCTGAACGTGGAGCGTGCCCGCTTCGATAAGATGCTAGGCTCCGCCGAAATCGGCACGCTGATTGCCGCCTTGGGGACGGGCATCGGTAAGGAAGATTTTGATATCGAGAAATGCCGTTATCATAAAATCATTATCATGACGGACGCCGATGTGGATGGGGCACACATCCGCACGCTTTTACTCACGTTCTTTTACCGTCAAATGCCAGAGTTGATCGAGCGGGGCTATTTGTACATCGCCCAGCCGCCTCTGTACCGGGCCAAGCGGGGAAGCTCCGAGATTTACCTGAAGGATGATCCGGCACTGGAGAACCACCTTTTTTCCGCTGCGATCGATGACGGTGTCGTCTTCGTCGATTGCAGGGGCCAACAAATCGCCGGCGCGGATCTCCGCAAGCTGGTCGAAGAGGCGCGCAGTGAAAAATCGCTTTTGGAAAAACTCGCGCCGCACGTGCCGATGAAAATCGTCGAGCAATGCGCGATCCTTGGCGTGTTGAACCCGGATATTTTATCGGATTCAAAGCTTGCCGGTCAGGTGGCCGATGCCATGGCCAAGCGGCTCGATGGCCTGGAACTCGTCACCGAGCGCGGCTGGCAAGGCAAGGTCCTGGACGATGGCGGCTTGAGTTTCAGCCGGTCATTGCGGGGCGTACAGGAAACTCATGCCATCGACGGTGCGCTGATCAAAAGTACCGAGGCGCGGAAGCTGGATGAAAAGGCGGCCCGTCTGCAACAAATTTACGCCAAGCCTGGCCAATTAACGGCCAAGGAGCGTGAGTTTGAAATCACCGGCCCTGTTTCCCTGGTGGATGCCGTACTGCAGCTAGGCCGGCGCGGTACCGGCGTACAGCGTTATAAAGGATTGGGGGAAATGAACCCGGATCAACTGTGGGAAACGACGCTTGATCCGAATGTGCGCTCGCTTTTGCAGGTGCGGGTAAAGGACGCCGAAGAGTCCGGCGTGGTGTTCTCGACCCTGATGGGCGACGTCGTCGAATCACGGCGTGATTTTATTCAGGAAAACGCCTTGAAGGTCGCTAACCTGGATATTTAAGGCCTGATTTTTGCTGAAAATTCAGTCTTTTCGGCTATTCCCTTCATATTTTTAACACAATTCTAACGCTAAGGTCCTGATACTAGACGCCCAGGTATGAGGATTCATGGCAGCGAAACGGCGCACCCGGAAGAAGCCCCGCCCGAAAAAGTCCAAGTCGCGAAAAAAAACTCATTCGCGTCAGGGGCTTTTATGGACCCTTTCCAAATGGACATTAACGATGTCTGTTTGGGGCTTGATTTTTTTTGGCGCCGTCGTTGCCTTTTATGCCTACGACCTGCCGGATGTCAGTAAGGCGCTCACGGCGGAGCGCCGCGCGACGATTACAATTAAAGCCGCCGACGGGGCGACCCTGGCGCACATCGGCGATTTATACGGCACGCCGGTCCACTTGCGCGATTTGCCGCCGTCCCTGCCGATGGCGATTATGGCGACGGAAGACCGGCGTTTTTATTGGCACCTCGGCATTGATTTTATCGGTCTCGCCCGGGCGATGGTTGCCAATCTTCAGGCCGGCCGCGTGGTTCAAGGCGGCAGCACATTAACGCAACAAGTTGCCAAAAATCTTTTTCTCACCCCGGAGCGAACCCTCAAACGAAAAATCCAGGAACTCCTGCTCGCCTTTTGGCTCGAATATAAATTTACCAAGGATCAGATTTTCACCATTTATCTCAACCGGGTTTATTTGGGCGCGGGAACCTATGGTGTCGAAGCGGCCGCGCAACGCTACTTCGGTCATTCCGCCCGGCGTCTGTCACCGTACCAGTCTGCGTTGCTGGCAGGATTGCTAAAAGCGCCGTCTCGTTATAATCCGCTCAGTAGTCCGGAACGCGCCCACAAGCGGACCCAACAGGTTTTGGCGAATATGGTGGACGCGGGTTACATCAGCAAACGGGTGGCGAAAGAAGCGCAGTTTCATAAAAGCGGGTTGTTGACCCGCCCGCCGGAACGCATGCGCGCGCGTTACTTTACCGATTGGGTTTTGGGCCAAATCAAAAGTTATATCTCGCCCGGCCACGGTGACATTATTGTCGATACGACGCTCGATTCCAGTTTGCAGGTTTGGTCGGAAAACGAGGTTGCCCGGGTCATGGCAAAAGCCGCGCGTTCTGTCAGTGCTTCGCAAGTCGCTATGGTTTCACTCGCTACGGACGGCGCCATCCGTACTATGATCGGCGGCCGGCATTATCATCAAAGTCAGTTTAACCGGGTGGTTCAAGCGCAGCGTCAGCCGGGTTCGGCCTTTAAGCCGGTGGTTTATCTCGGTGCCCTGGAAGCCGGCATGACCCCGGCCTCGACCTTAGTTGATGCGCCGATCCGGATCGACGGCTGGAAGCCGCGCAATTTCAGCCGCCAGTATCGCGGCACCGTCAGCCTTCAGCAGTCCTTGTCTGAATCGATTAATACAGTGGCGGTGCAATTAGGACAGCGGGTCGGCGTGAAAAAGCTGATCAAAACCGCACGCCGTCTTGGTATCACGGCAAAGCTGCGCCGCGATCTCAGCCTGGCGTTGGGGGCATCGGAAATCAGCTTGCTTGAATTGACGGGTGCGTATGCACCGTTCGCCAATGGCGGGTACAGCGTTTGGCCTTATGCGATCAAATCGATCCGCAATAAACAAGGCAAAATTTTATACCGCCGGGCCGGTTCGGGACCGGGCCGTGTCATCGCACCCAATCATGTCGCCGGTATGAACCGGATGCTCTCCAGGGTCTTGTTTGACGGCACAGGTAAAAAGGCGCACCTGGGCCGTTCGGCGGCGGGTAAAACCGGCACCAGTCAAAATTTTCGTGACGCTTGGTTTATCGGTTACACGGCGGATTTGATTGCCGGCGTGTGGATGGGCAACGATAACGCAACGCCGATGAA
>CALINB010000072.1 GCA_938045325.1 uncultured Rhodospirillales bacterium
CGCCCCAACGGCAGCCCCCAATTTGTCGGCGACTTCTTCGAGGATTTTAAAGTTATCGCCGTTTTGCATGCCGCGCCCACCTGAAATGATGATGCGCGCGCTGGTTAATTCCGGGCGTTCTGATTGTGTGAGTTCGTTGCCAATAAATGAAGACAAGCCGGCATCTTTTTCGATGTTGACGGCTTCGATGTCGGCACTGCCGCCTTTGGCGTCGGCGGCTTCAAATGCGGTGCCGCGCACGGTTATGATTTTGATCACATCCGCCGATTTAACGGTTGCCAGAGCGTTACCCGCATAAATCGGCCGCACGAAGGTGTCTTCAGATTCAATGGCGCTGATATCGGATATTTGCGCGACATCCAATAATGCAGCGACCCGGGGCATGATGTTTTTGCCCGATGTTGTTGCCGGTGCCAACAGGTGCGTGTAATCGCCGGAAAGTTCGACCAATAAGCCCGCAATGTTTTCGGCCAACGGATGGGCATAGGCATCTGAATCGGCATGGAGAACTTTTGAGACGCCGGAGATTTTTGCCGCCGCTTCGGCAATGCCTTGGCAATCTTTGCCGGCAACCAGGACACAAACGTCACCTAATTTTGCTGCCGCCGTGACCGCGTTCAACGTCGCTGTTTTTAACTCTTGGTTGTTATGTTCGGCTAATACAAGAACGCTCATCAGATGACCTTTGCTTCATTTTTGAGTTTATCAACGAGTTCGGCAACACTTTCGAGAACGGCACCGGCTTCACGCTTCGGTGGTTCTGTAACTTTCAAGGTTTGCAGGCGGGGTGTGGTATCGACACCGAGATCACCGGGGCTCATGACGTCGATTTGCTTCTTCTTCGCCTTCATGATGTTCGGCAAGGATGCATAGCGTGGCACATTCAGACGTAAATCCGTGGTGATGACGCATGGCATATTAATTTTGATGGTTTCTAGTCCACCGTCGACTTCGCGGGTGACGTTGGCGGTACCATCGGCAAGCTCGAGCTCGGATGCAAATGTGCCTTGTGACCAGCCGAGGAGGGCGGAAAGCATCTGACCGGTTTGGTTGGAATCGTCGTCAATTGCCTGCTTGCCGAGAATAACCAGGTCGGGACTTTCTTTTTCGATGATGCCCTTTAATAACTTTGCAACGGCCAGGGGCTGCAGTTCATCATCGGTTTCAACATGAATACCGCGGTCGCAACCCATGGCGAGGGCCGTGCGGATCGTTTCTTGCGATGCCTTTGGCCCTAAGGAAACGGCAATAATTTCATCAACGGTGCCGGCTTCTTTGAGGCTGACGGCTTCTTCGACGGCGATTTCGTCAAACGGGTTCATCGACATTTTAACATTGGCGGTTTCGACGCCCGTATTGTCGGGTTTGACCCGGATTTTGACGTTGTAATCTATGAGCCGTTTAACGGCGACAAGGATCTTCATGCCTGGGTTTCCTCCTGGCGTGTCTGTTACGTTTCACGATCGGTCTACGAGGAAAAAGCGAGTTACAGGGCATGTTTTCTGGAGAAAATCTCTCTGACGGCCCCGCTAAGCGCGCTCTTCGCAGTTGCGGAAATTAAGCGTATCGAAACCGCTCTGTCAACAAGCCCGGAGCTCAGCCGCTTATATCGGCATCGCCATGTTTGCCCGGCTGCCAAAGGATATCCGAGGCGCCGTTATCATTGACCGTCCTGGCGAGGACAAAAAGGTGATCGGAAAGGCGGTTGATGTATTCAAGCGCTGCGGCATTGACCGGCTCTTCCTGAGCCAATGCTGTCATAAAGCGTTCGGCCCGGCGCACCACGGTGCGGGCTAAATGTAAATAAGCGGCGCAGGATTTGCCGCCGGGCAGGATGAATGATGTTAACGGTTCAAGTTTCTCATTCAGGTGATCAATTTCATCTTCCAGGCGTTTAACCTGAGCCGGTGTTATGCGCAGCGCGCCTTTGGCCTTCGAGCCGCTTTGCGGCGTGCAAAGGTCGGCGCCGAGATCAAACAGATCGTTTTGGATACGGTCTAGAACTTCTTCGATGTCTTGACCGGCAACGGTGCGGGCTAATCCGATTGTAGCATTTGCTTCATCAACGGTTCCATAAGCGGCAACGCGGACGTTATGTTTTTCAAGCCGCGTGCCATCACCTAAGGATGTCTCGCCTTGATCACCGCCGCGGGTATAAATACGATTCAGTTTTACCATGACGTGTGCTCGTGCCGTTATTTACTTGAAACAAGCATAATGCCGCCAAGAAGCAAAACGGCCAGCAATTGCATGGCTACGCGTAAGCGCATCAGTTTATTACCGTACTTTTTGTTAAACTCGCCGCCTTTGGCCATGGCGATGACCCCTGTGATCAAAACGCCAAGAACCAAAGCCAACATAACGATCAAAACGACCATCATTACCGATTTATATTCTACCATGTGTCAGCCTTAGCACGAATGATAACGTTACGCTATTGCGGTTTACCGGTGCCGGTACCGGCATTTATCAGTTTCTATTGCCGATTAATCCTCGGGCGATGATTTGCGCTTGTATTTCGGCAGTGCCTTCAAAAATATTTAGGATACGGGCATCACAGAGCACTCGTGATATCGGCGTTTCCAAGGCGTATCCCATGCCGCCGAAAATTTGTACAGCCGAATCAGCATTGGTCCAGGCAATACGCGCAGCGAGTAATTTGGCCATGCCGGCTTCGATATCGCAGCGTTTGCCCGAATCCTTTTCCCGGGCGGCAAAATACGTTAGCTGCCGTGCCATCATGGTTTCGGCGGCCATAAAAGCGAGTTTGCCGGCAATCCGTGGATACGCCGTCAAGGGTTTGGAAAATTGTTTACGGTCCTCGGCATATTGAAAGGCCAGTTCGAGGGCCGATTGGGCAACCCCGACAGACCGTGCCGCTGTTTGAATGCGCGCGGTTTCAAACGTCGCCATCAATTGTTTGAAACCCTGACCCTCCTCGCCGCCGAGCAAGGCATCGACCGGCACTGTGAAACCGTCAAAGGCGATTTCAAATTCCTTCATGCCTCGATAACCGAGTACCTCGATTTCCTGTCCACTCATACCATTAGCGGGAAAGGGGTCTTGTTCCGTGCCGGGTGGCTTTTCCGCCAGGAACATACTTAATCCTTTGTAGCCGTCTTTTGGCGAGCCGGTGCGTACAAGCAAAGTCATTAAATCGGCACGAGCGCCATGGGTGATCCAGGTTTTATTGCCGGTGATGGCATAGGCATCACCGTTTCTGATAGCCCGCGTTTTAATCGATGCGATATCGGAACCCACATCGGGTTCGGTAAAAACGGCCGTCGGCAATATTTCGCCGGCGGCAATCTTGGCGAGATACTTTTGTTGCTGTTGTTGTGTGCCGTGAGCCCGGATCAACTCGGCGGCAATTTCTGAGCGTGTGCTCAGTGATCCGACGGCAAGTGAGCCGCGTGATAGTTCTTCGGTGATCATGGCCATCGCGATTTTTCCAAGGCCTAAACCACCGTCATCTTCAGGCAGGGTTAAGCCGAATACACCCAGATCAGCCATGCGCTGGATGATTTCGCGTGGAATCAGGTCGTTGTTCAAATGCCAAGACTGTGCAGGTGGAATAACCTGCTCGTCAACAAAGCGGGAAAACTGCTGGCGTGCTAGAAGCAATGCTTCATCATGAATACCGTGTTCACCAAAAGACCCATGATGAGTTTGCACGATTAGATCACTGAGGGCTTGGCGGGCGGCCGCGCTGTTGGCCTGTTCGATCAGGGTTCGCACCGGCGGCGTTAAAAACGCTGCTGTATCTTCATCATCGAGGCCAAGATCATGGGGCCGCACTATTTCAGAGGCACTGATGGGGATCCCGCCCAAGAGCTGAGATGTATATTCGCCGAAGGATATTTGCAGGATCAGCTGTTCAAGCGGGCCCAATTGATTGTTGGCAGCGCACTGTTCGGCCCAATGTAAAATTTGCCGTAAGCCTTGCGCATAAGTGGCGAACCACGCAAAACCATGGGCGGCAAATTGATTCTTTTCCATTGCCGCCGGGTCAATTTTTTTATCTGCCGAGATGGCCGGGGCGACTTTGCTTTTTGCCCGGGCGACGAATTGATCGATTGCGGGGCACGCTTCTTGGCAAAGCGATATAAGGTCAGGCAGTAAAGCCGGTGACGATTGTGTATTTGGCACGGTACTTATAGCAAAGGTCCTCTGGCGCCCGGCGCGAATACGGGAATTGGTTCAATGGATGCATCCGGCGCGGTTTGATCCTGAATAAGCGGCTTCAATGTATCGAGCATATATCGAACAATGCCAGGTTGGTATTCTTTGCCGATCAAAGACCAACTAGCATACAGTCCGCCATGTGTTTCAAAATCCATAATGGCTGAATTGGCAATAACTCCCTCAAAGGCTTTCGCCAAATCATCGGTAAAGCTTACATAAACCCAATGGGGTTTCGCACCCGCATGCCAGATAACGATAACACCGGACAAGCCTTTAAGCGGCGCTAAATTAATCTTGATCAGACGGTAGAAATATCCCGAACTGGCGCGTACCCAATTCGGGTCTTGCGGGGTTTCTGCCGTGTTCGATACGTGTTGTGGCGTTGGAGGCGTCATATACGATTATTTGATCGGTTGAGTTGCGATTTTTAACCAACGTTTCGTTGCGGCGTCGACAAGTGGTGAGATCATTTGGCATACGCGGGCATGGTACGCATTGAGCCATTCTTTTTCATTTTTGTCTAATAACGCCGCATCAATCAAATTGAGGTCGATCGGCGCCAAGGTGAGGGTTTCGAACGTTAGATATTTTTTATCGCTTTGTTTTTGGTTTTTTTGCTCGATTACTGTCACGAGGTTTTCAATACGAATGCCGTAGGCGCCTGATTTGTAATAGCCAGGTTCGTTAGAAATCACCATGCCCGGTTGCAGCGGTACTGAGCTGGGTGCCTTTGAAATACGTTGTGGTCCTTCGTGAACATTTAGAAAGTGACCCACGCCGTGCCCGGTTCCATGATCGTAATCGAGACCGGCATGCCACAAGGGTTGGCGGGCGAGACCGTCAAGTTGGGCCCCTGTCGTGCCATAAGGGAACTGGGCACGGCCCAACGCGATATGGCCTTTCAGGACAAGGGTAAAATGTTTGCGCATTTCGGCTTTCGGCTCGCCGATGGCAATCGTTCGTGTGACATCCGTTGTGCCGTCAAGGTATTGAGCGCCGGAATCGACGAGATAAAGTGATCCGGGCTTTAACCGTTGATTTGTTCGCGGTGTAACCCGGTAGTGAACGATGGCGCCATTGGCGCCGGCACCGGAGATCGTCGGAAAACTCAAGCCTTGAAAATTCTCGTTTTCACGGCGGAACCCTTCCAATACGTCGGCGGCCTCAATTTCCGAGGTTGTGCCGCTTGAGCCGTGCTTGGCGAGCCAGGCCAGAAACCGCGTCAGCGCGGCACCGTCACGATGGTGGGCGGAGCGGATGCCTTTGAGCTCAATGGTATTTTTTTCCGATTTCAATGATTGGCAAGGGTCGTCGCCGTTCATGATTGTGGCACCGGCCTTATTGAGCCGGTCATAAATCCAAGAGGGCACGGAATTTTTATTGAGTTGGACGGCCTTTTTTTGTTTGCCGAGTTTGTCCAGCACATCACGAAGCTGGTCGGGGTCATGTATGCGAATACGATCACCGAGGAGCCGCATAACCGGTTTTGAAATTTTTCGCCGATCAATAAATAAATCCGCCGACGCGTCGTCGTGAAGTATGGCAAAACACAAAACGAGTGGGGAAAACGGCACATCGCCACCGCGGATGTTCAGAAGCCAGCAAATTGAATCCGGCGCTGTCAGGACGGCGGCCTTCGTGGATGTTTGCACCAGCAGATTAGCGATCAGTTTGCGTTTGTAAGACGAGCTTTTGCCGGCAAATGAAACCGGCAGCGCCTTAACAGGACTAATCGGCGCCGGTGGCTGGCGTGTCCATATGTGGTCAATCGGATTTGTTTGAAGGGCCACGAGATGGCCGCCGGCTTTATGACAGGCTTGTTGGAAGCGGGTCACTTGATGAGGGGTCAGCAGCCAGGGATCGTAGCCGAGGCGTGCTTTTTTCGGCAGGTTTTCAGCAATCCATTTTGTCGGCGGATGATCCGATAAGTGTGGAAATGCATACAGGCGGCGGTCCGTTTGAGTCCTGACTTGCAAGGTATAACGGCCGTCGACAAAAAGGGCTGCTTTTTTGGCCAGAATGACGGCAAAACCCGCCGAGCCGGTAAACCCCGTGAGCCAAGCCAACCGTTCGGCCCGTAACGGCAGATACTCGCCTTGGTGTTCATCACTATGCGGCACGATAAAGCCGTCGATTTTACGGCGTTTCATTTCACGGCGAAGGTCTTGAAGCCGCCCCTTGCCTAGAGCTTGCGCATTAAGCACGTCTTCTTGCATTGCTCGAGCTTCGGCGAGACATTCGCTCAAAGCCTGCCGAAGTTCGTGAGAAGGATTCGGCGTTAGCAGTTTTATCCATGCGTCGGGATCGACATACGGCTCGGGTGCGGCCGCTACGCCCCGGATGAAAGCTTCAACGTCGGCGGCTGCCGAATGCACCGTTTTGGAAGTGCGGAGCAACGTCCTCAGTTTCGATGATGAATTTTGTACGTCCATAAGCGGTGAATCTATCAGGCCGGACTCAGACTGTCAGGGCTTTATCATTGTGCCTTGACCTTTTGATAACCACTTTGCTGCATGCAGCTCTCGGTTAACCGGTCACGGCGTTTTAGGGCGCTAAATCTCGACATCTGGGCCCGGTAATCGGCATCACTGCTGCTGGGTTGGTGGCGGGTCGTGGCCTGCTCGAGTCCGTATTCTTTTTCTATTTCTTTCTCCGCCCAATGGCGGCACTGCGACAGTTCTTGCAGCATTTGTGCGTTGCTCACGCCGGGTTTCGACCAGTGCGTACTTTTGGTGCACGCCGAAAGGCTGAACACTATGGTGGTAACGGCAACAATCGTAAGGGGATTAAATGTCATGGCCTTAAGCTAGTGATTGGTTGCTTTGAATGCGAGTTATGCTTTCGCCGCTTCAAGATCGCGCTCGGTTGCGCGCAGCACGATACATAAGGGCAGGATAATCAACGGAAGAATTCCGACAACGGACATGGCAATTGTTGCACCGGAAAAATCATAAATGACACCAATCAGCACGGGCGCCAATATTCCGGCAACGGTTCCGAGGGTGTAGAAAAATCCAAAGGCCCGTGTTTGTTTATTGAGTTCGATATAATCACCGACAGTGCCGTACAAAACCGATGAAACGCCATTGAGTGTTATGCCGGTCAATGCCATCACCAAGAAGGCTATCCACACAGGCAGGTGAATGATTAAAAATATACCAACACCGGTCGTGATCGCGGCAGCAATAACGCTTTTAAATACGCCAAACTGCTCGGCGATGTAACCAAAGGCGAGTTTGCCAAGCATGCCGCCAATGAAAACAATCGGCAGTGCTTGCACGGCCCATTCTTTCGGAAGGCCTTTATCGATCATTAAAAATGCAATGAACGTTAAAAATCCGGATCGAGTCACGCTGTCCATGAATTTAATCATGCAGAGTGTTGTAAAGCCGAGCCGGTGTTTAACGCCCCACCCCTTTTCAATACGGGGTTTATCCTCTTTTTTTGTGGTCTTCAGATGTTCTGGCGGTCCGCCAAGTCCGATATTATTCAGGACAACGAGTATTGTTGCGGCACATAAGAGCGCAATAATCCCAAATGCGAGGCCAGGGGTCTGCCAGGGCAATTGAAAGCCCAGCCAAAGGCTGGTTGCGCCGGCAAAGATCAATTTTCCGGCATCGCCCCAAAAGTTGTAGTGACCGACGGCAACCCGGCGACCTTGTTCGGGAAATGCCCTTGAGACCAGTGCTTGTGCAAGCGGGTGCTGGACGGCTCCGCCGGTGCCCAGCAGAAAACAAAAAATTAATAATGGGATAAATTCGGGCGGCAACTCGATGCCTTGCCAGGCGGTTCCCGTTAATATCTGTCCGGTCCAAGTGATGCCGGCAAGGATCATATCCGTTATAGGGACCGCGTAGGGTGCAATACTGGCTGTTAAGCCGATGCCAATCCAAGAAAGGCCAGCGAGAACCGTTCCCGCTACGAGCAAGTTTCGTTCACCAATGCGTTCAGCCAAAATGCCGACAGGAATTTGAAAGATACTCATGCCGGCACGCTGTGCAGAACGAATAAGGCCGGCTTCGGCTTTGTCTAAACCAAAAAATTCAGCCAGTACCGGCAATAGTACATAGAGAATATCGCTCAGGCCGTCATGCACGGCATGGGCCCCGCTACTGGTCGCCAAGGCTTGTTTCGATTTTCGAGTCGAAATGGTTTGTTCAGCCATGAGTGGGTGCTTCTTCTGAAACGGTGTTTAAACGAACCGTCATCATACTGTAACAATTTGAATTCTGCTAATTGGCCATCCGGCCTCATTGCAGGGCATTATTTTGATTTGGGCGACAATAGCCGGCGGAGAAAGTCGACGGCTTTAGGGTGGTCCCATTCGGCAGGCCCGATGATACGGCCGACCTCAAGACCCTCAGCATTAATCAGAATGGTCGTCGGCAGGCCGCGCACGGCAAGGCGCCGCATCATTTTGCCTTTCGGGTCCCATGCTTCGGGTAAATGCTTGAGCCCGTTAATCTGGTAAAACTTTTTGATTAACGCGGCCCCGCTGCCTTGCTGGGGGCGGTCTTCCGAGACGGTAATGACGTCAATATTGTCACGGCGAATCATGGCGTTAAGGCGGTCGAGTTGGGGCATTTCGCGCACACAAGGCGCGCACCAGGTCGCCCAAAAGTTCAACACCACGCCACGGCCTCGATAATCGGCAAGGGCCCTTTTTTGGGTCTCACCAACGATAAATTCAGTCGCCGGAACGATTTTAGGTGGATTTGCAGCTTTAAAGTTATGTAAGACCTTCGGCACAGACAGGCTATTTTGGGCCTCCAGGGTTGAATGAGGCCCTGATATCGCCAAAATCAGCAAGATTGCGAAGACGACACATAATGTTAGGCCGATCAAACGGGGCATTTTCTTATTCCTTTATCGAATGCCATGACGAGATGGGCTCTTGGTACCAAGTGATTGAGTGACATGACAAACAAAACGTCCAAAAGCGCCATGTGGGGCGGCCGGTTTAGCGAAGGGCCTTCTCAGGTGATGGAAGAAATCAATGCATCGATTGATTTTGATCGCCACCTGTATGCCCAGGATATTGCCGGGTCAAAAGCCCATTGCGCCATGCTCATGAAGCAAAACATTATAACGCAAGAAGACGGCAACGCCATTCTCGATGGCCTCGATACCATTCAACAAGAGATTGATGCGGGATCGTTTACTTTCAACCGGTCACTGGAAGATATTCACATGAATATCGAAGCGCGGTTGACGGAATTGATCGGCGAAGCTGCCGGACGTCTTCACACGGCCCGGTCACGGAACGATCAAGTTGCAACGGATTTTAAAATTTGGGTCCGCGATGCCATCGACGACCTCGATGAATCTGTGAAAGCGTTGCAAAGCGTGCTGATCGATATTGCCGATCAGCATACGGAGACCATTCTGCCGGGCATGACTCACTTGCAGTTGGCGCAACCCATTACGCTTGGCCACCATATGTTGGCTTACGTTGAGATGTTCGGCCGTGACAGAAGCCGGTTATCGGATTGCCGGAAACGGCTAAATGAGTGTCCCTTGGGATCCGGTGCCTTAGCCGGGACAGCCTTTCCCATCGACCGGCAACAGACGGCGCAAGCTTTAGGATTTGACGGACCGACGGCGAATTCTCTCGATTCGGTTTCGGACCGGGACTTCGCCGTGGAATTTTTAGCCGCCGGGTCGCTGCTGGCCGTGCATTTGTCGCGGATGGCGGAAGAAATCGTTCTTTGGTGTACGGATCAATTTCAATTTGTCCGGTTGTCTGATTCATTTTCGACCGGCAGTTCGATGATGCCGCAAAAGCGAAATCCGGATGCGGCCGAGCTCGTTCGGGGTAAAACCGGCCGGGTTTTCAGCGCGTTGATGTCTCTAACGACAACGCTAAAAGGCCTGCCGCTCGCTTATTCAAAAGATATGCAGGAGGACAAGGAGCCTGTCTTCGATGCCGCACAAACACTAAAAGTTTGTTTGTTGGCCATGCAGGGGATGCTCGAGGGTGCCAAGTTCAATACGGCGGCGATGAAGGCGGCGGCTAATAAAGGTTTTGTGACCGCGACGGATTTTGCCGATTGGCTCGTTCGGGAAAAAGGCATGGCGTTTCGCGATGCGCATCACGTTGCCGGTGCATTGGTCAAAAAAGCCGAGGATAAGGGCTGTCAACTGGATCAGTTATCGCTTGAAGACATTCAAGCCATTGCTCCTGCGGCAACGGATGACGTGTTTTCGGTTCTTAGCGTTGAAAGCTCCGTAAACAGCCGGTCCAGTGAAGGCGGTACGGCCCCGGCGAACGTTAAAAAAGCCGTTGCCGATGCACGCCGGCGGTTTTTAAAGTAATATCGGTTTAGGAACGAAGATGACGCATAACCGTAAAAACCATAAGTCCAATTTTCAAAGATCAAAAATGAATCGCCGTGCCCTTACGGCGGCACTTGGTGCTTTGCTTGTGCTGCCACTTGCCTTGCCGCTCGGCGGATGTGGGCGTAAATCGCCTCCCGTTAAGCCGAAAGAGTCAAAATATCCGCGCGACTATCCGGCGCAATAACGGCGAGCCCGGGAGTAACACATGGATCATTTCCAGTATCGTGAGGGCCGTCTTCATGCCGAGGACGTCGACATCGAATATATAGCCGAAAGCGTTGGAACGCCGTTTTATTGTTATTCAACGGCAACGCTCGAACGTCACTTTAAAGCCTATGTCGATGCATTTGCTTCACTTGACGCGACAATTTGTTATGCGGTGAAGGCGAACTCAAACATCGCCGTGATATCGACTTTATCGCGGCTCGGCGCAGGTGCGGATGTCGTGTCATGCGGTGAGTTAACGCGTGCCCTTCGCGGTGGTGTGCCTGCCAATAAAATCGTTTTTTCCGGCGTGGGGAAATCGCGTGAAGAAATTGCAGCGGCATTGGAAGCCGGCGTGCTGCAGATCAATGTCGAGTCCGAGCCTGAGCTTGAATTGATCAATGACATCGCCGTCAGCCAAAACAAACGCGCACCAATCGCCATTCGGATCAACCCTGATGTCGATGCCAAAACCCATGAAAAGATCACGACAGGTTTGAGCGAAAATAAATTTGGTATCGAATGGACACAGGCGCATGCTGTATTTGCCAAAGCCGCTTCTTTGCCCGGGATCGAAGTTGTCGGCATCGCCGTCCATATTGGGTCTCAATTAACGGATCTTGAGCCCTACCGGCATGCGTATACGCGGTTGCGCGACCTTGTCGCCATGCTATGTGCCGACGGGCATAAAATCGCCCGCCTGGACCTTGGTGGCGGACTGGGTATTCCTTATGGCGATGGCGAAATTCCGGCGGATTTGCCGACTCCGCGAGATTATGCCGATGTCGTTCAATCAGCGGTTGGAGATTTGCAAATTCCCCTGATTTTTGAGCCGGGCCGATCAATTGCCGGAAATGCGGGTATTTTGGTGACACGCATCCTATATATCAAGGAAGGCGCGACGCGGACATTCGCCGTGGTCGATGCGGCGATGAATGATTTACTCCGCCCGACCCTCTATAATGCCTATCATGATATCGTGCCTGTAAAGCAAGCCTCTCCTGGGGCGGCGTTAAAGGAGATTGATGTCGTGGGTCCGATTTGTGAGACCGGTGATACCTTCGGTGTTCAACGCCAGTTGCCATCATTCGCAGCCGGTGATCTGTTGGCTATCCGTACGGCAGGGGCTTATGGCGCTGTCATGGCTTCAACCTATAATAGCCGTCCGTTGGTGCCGGAGGTTTTGGTGAACAAAAGTTCATTTGACGTTATTCGGAAGCGGTGGGACGTTGATCAAATGATTGGGCTTGAAGCCATCCCGGATTGGTTTGATAAGCCAAGCGAGGGGTAGCAAGGAGCTTTTTGATGTTGCGTATTAAAATGCGCCAACAAATTTTACTTTGGCTTGCACGGGCTGTTTTGGTGTGGGAACAGCTTTGGATTGCGTTATGGCCATTCGTCGCCATGGTGGGCATTTTTTCGGCAATCGTCTTATTCGATTTATTGCCGATGCTGCCGGTATGGTTTCATTTTTTGATCCTCATCGGATTTGTCGCTGCATTTGCGCTTTCTCTCAAGGAAGCGTGGTCACGAATTCATTATGTCAGTGAAGAAGCGGCGCGCCACCGCCTTGAAATTGACAGCGGCTTTAAACATCGCCCGTTAACGGCCCTAGAGGACCGGTTGGTTGGCGCTGAGAACGATGCCAATGCACAAAGACTTTGGGCCTTGCACCTTGAACGCATGGCCGCCGCGACGCGTGCCTTGAAAGTGCGCATACCATCGCCAGGCCTGCCGAAACGCGATCCTTTGGCTTTGCGGGCGGTTGTTTTGTTTATGATCATTATTGCTTTTTCCGTAGGACACCGGGATGCCGCCGCCCGGTTTGAACGGGCCTTGCTGCCAAGTTTCGAACGGGTTTCGGATGTCGATTTGGACATTTCAGTTTGGCTGACGCCGCCGGCATATACTGGCAAGGCACCTGTTTTTGTAAAATGGCAACCGAATACAGAATCATCCGTTATTCGTATTCCTGAAGGGACCACTTTATTAGCTCAAGTCGCGGGTGTTCGATCGGCACCAAAATTAAAAATTGGCGATCAAATCAACGACTTTGCGTCGATTGATCCTAAGCAACCCAAAAAAGGTCATCGTGTTGAAGCGACGGTCGAATCGGGCGACCGCCTTGCCGTCGAAATTTCAGGCAGGGAACGGGCCGTTTGGCCATTGGATATTATTGCCGATCAAAAACCCATTATTAAATTTGATGGTAAACCGCAAGGAACAACAAGCTTTCAGCTTCAAGTGCCTTTTATTGCGGAAGATGATTACGGTATCTCCGAGATTAGGCTTCATGTGCGCCGTGCCGATGGAAAAACAGCTGGCGGTCCGCCACCGGGCGGCCTTGAGGGCGTTCTGTTGCCGACGGCGGGTATCGGTAAAAAGAATATCAAAAGCACAAACCTGCAGGATTTAACATCGCACCCTTGGGCCGGACTGCTTGTTAAGCTGCAGTTGTCGGCGCAAGACGGCCGTAAACAAGAAGGCCGTAGCAAATTTTTTGAAATGGAGCTGCCGGAACGGCTGTTTACGCATCCTGTTGCGAAAGAAATTATTGAGCAGCGCAAGAAGCTGGTTGAGGGAACGGATGACGTGCGCGGTGATGTATCGACAGCGTTGGATGTTATCTCGGGCCGGCCTTGGCGGTTTCGGGATGATACGACCGTGTATTTGGCTTTGCGCGTATCGTCGTCGCGGTTGCTGCATGATCAGAGTGCAGCATCGATTTTTTCCGTTCAAAAAATGCTCTGGGATACGGCCCTTCGGCTTGAAGACGGTAATTATTCATTAGCCGAAAAAGACCTGCAAAAAGCCCAGGAAGCACTGTTAAAAGCGTTGCAGCGCGGCGCGCCTAAGGAAGAGATCGAGCGCTTGATGGGTGAGCTTAAAAAAGCGTTGGAAAATTATCTCGCCGCCGTTCGCGATATGATCCGTCAGCATGGTGCCGCCAAGATTCCGTTGGATTCAGCTGTTAAAATGTTGGGCGGTGATGAATTGCGCCGCTTGCTGCGGGACGCCCAAGAATTGGCCAGAACTGGCGCAATGTCCGCCGCCCGCCAAATGCTCAGCCAATTGCAGCGGATGCTGCAAGGGTTGCGTTCGGGTTTGCGGTTTGGCAAGTCGGCGAAAAATGCCCGGCAGGCACAAAAGCTCATGAAGGGGCTAAATGAAATAACGAAAAAGCAACAACAATTGCTTGATCAGACGTTTCGCTTTTTGCGCGATGGTCCGGAACTGGGGCAGACCGGCAAGTGGAAAAAAGCAAAACAAAACGCGAAAGAACAAACAAGTGTGCGCCGTAAGCTTGGTGGCCTTATGTTAAAATTCGATAAGCTGATGGGTGGCATTCCGAAAAATTTCGGCCATGCGGAACAAGCCATGGGGCAGGCGGCGAAAGCCTTGAATTTGCAAAGGCCAGGGGCGGCATTTCCCTCGCAAACGCAGGCCGTTGAGCAACTACGCCGGGCTACAGACAGCATGACACAACGCGTCGCCCGTCAAATGGGCGTTCTTCTTGGGGTGCCGTTGGCGGGTATTCGCAAAGGCATGCCGGGTCCGAACGACGATCCGTTCGGCCGCTCCATGGGAGAAGGTTTTGGCAATGCTGATGAGGAAGAAGATATCATTCCCGATAAAGTCGAAACCCGCAAAGCTTATGAGATTCTTCGCGAGCTTCGCCGCCGTGCAGGGCAGCGTCAACGGCCTACTGAAGAACGTGAATACATTGAACGGTTATTGCGTCAATTTTAAGCCAGCTCACCGTTAACGCCCGGATTGTTTTGTTTGAATCCCGGTCTTGCTGAAAGAGAGCTGGTTATTTTTTATCGGTAGTTTTTGGTGCTTCTTTCGGCTTGTCAGGTTTTGCTGCCGGCCCACCTTTAGTGGGCTCCGAGAACGTCACCTCAATACGCCGGGCCGTTGCGGCCGGGTTTTCGAGTTTGATTGCAAATCCAAGACTTTTTTCACCAGCAAGAACAGGTGCACGGGGTTTCACGACTTTAGACTGCACTTCTTTGTTTTCCCCATTGAACAACGACAACTTAATCATGGGGATGGGGCGTTCTTCTTTCGTAATGTTTCTGATCACGCCGCGTACCGTCAAAATTTCCGTGTCCCCCTTATTGGTGCGGGACAGTTGTAATTTGTTTTCCGGTATTCTGAGGCCCTCTCCGAGCGTTGTTTGATTAAGCCCGATGGATTCATAAATGGAAGCTGTTCCGGGGAACCAGCTCGCGATTTGTTTGCTCATTAAGAAAAATACGGCAACTAGGACAAGGATCAATCCGGCCGCGACCATGGCAATGACGAGTCCTAGCTTGCTCGAACCTTCTTCGTCTTCGTCTTCGTCAACATCGTCATCATCCGGGCTGGTTAACGATTCGGGAATGGGATCGGGGTCGGGAATTTTATCCGGATCGATTTCGGCTTCATTGTTTTCAGTGGCCCGGTCCTCTGATGGCGCATTGGTCATTGATTCAATCGGATCGGGTTCATCCGATCCAAAGGCTTCTTCGATTTCCTCATC
>CALINB010000073.1 GCA_938045325.1 uncultured Rhodospirillales bacterium
ATACTGCGAGAGCTTCAACGCCCGGTTCCGTGACGAGCTTTTGAATGGGGAAATCTTCTATAGCCTCAAAGAAGCCCAAATCGTCATCGAGCAATGGCGGCGGCATTACAATACTAAGCGGCCGCATTCAGCCCTTGGATATAGGCCGCCGGCACAGGAAAGCATCATCCCTATGGAGGAAAAACGGATCATGCACTAACATTCAAACCGGACCAATCAATGGGGGCAGGTCATGCCAAAGGCCTGGGACGGCAAGCTGGCAGACTCCATCAAAGCCTGCAGCAAATCCCGGTTCGCGGCATCGTCATCGACAATAAAAATAGAAGAATCGGACACGGACTTCACACCCCCTCGTATGGTTCCCGTATTACGTGCGATTTTTCTTCTGAAGCCGCCTTAGGATTGCGTTGATAGGGCCGTTTGTCAAGCCGCTCAGGAGTATAAATCGTTGATTTTACTGGCTTGTTAATAAAATTTTGCTGATCCATTATGCTGGGCAGGGATATGCCGCCAATGGGGGGTCAGGAAGCATGACCGTGTCTGAAAACCAGCATCGTGAGGCGATCGTGCGTGTCGGTCAGTCGATCTACGCGCGTGGGCTGACGTTCGGCAGTTCGGGCAATATCAGTGTCCGCCTCGATGACGGCTGGCTGATGACGCCGACGAACGCGTCGCTCGGTAATCTCGACCCGGCGCGGATCACCAAGCTGGACGATCAAGGCAATGTTATTTCCGGCGATGCGCCGACCAAGGAAACATTCCTGCATATCGCCATGTACGAAGAGCGGCCGGATACGGGCGCCGTCGTGCATCTGCATTCGACCCATTCCGTCGCCGTCAGTTGCCTCGCGGATATCGATCCGGCGAACGTGCTGCCACCGATCACGGCATATTATGTGATGCGCATCGGTTCTTTGCCGCTGGTGCCGTACTATCCGCCCGGCGATCTCGACCTCGCCAAGGCCGTGCGTGAAATGGCCTCAAAGCATCACGCGGTTTTGTTGGCGAACCATGGACCGGTTGTCGCCGGCGGATCGCTGGAAGCCGCCGTTTATGCAACAGAAGAATTGGAAGAGACGGCGAAGCTGTTTCTTATGCTGAAAGATCAAAAAACGCGGTTTTTGACACCGGAACAGGTTACAGTCTTGCAAGAAAAGTTTCAGAGTTGATATTTTGTAGGCATAAATAAAATCGCTTAGCCATAAAGGGGTGCTTTGTGCAGCTAAGAATTTGCAGTCAAAAAGACTTCTACGCTGGTTTGATGTTTACCGGCTTCGGCATCTTTGCCCTTTATGAAGCCCATAAATACGACATGGGTGTCATCGAGCGCATGGGGCCCGGTTATTTTCCGACGATTCTCGGCGCCTTGTTGGTGGGCTTGGGCTTGGCCGTGTTTGTCCGTTCGTTTTTCAGCGGTGTGGCGACAAAAATCCGCGTCGATTTGCGCCCGATCGTGCTGGTGCTGTCCGGTGTCGTGGCTTTCGGCTTGCTGCTGAATGTCGCGGGGCTTGTCGTCGCAGCCTTTGCCTTGATTACGTTGGCATGCCTCGGCAGTTGGGAGTTTCGGCTGCGCGATACGTTGATTATGTTTGTCATTCTCGTCGCGTTTTGCACCCTGGTCTTTTACTACGGCCTCGAGGTCTCGATGCCGTTGTGGCCGGAGTTTTAGGCCATGGAACTGTTCGATCATCTTGCCCTCGGCTTTAGCGTCGTCTTGACCCCGCAAACCCTACTGTATTGTCTCATGGGGGTTACGCTCGGCACACTCGTCGGCGTGCTGCCGGGTGTTGGCCCGCTGGCTACGATTGCAGTGTTGCTGCCGTTTACTTTCAACCTGCCGACGATCCCCGCGCTCATCATGCTCGCCGGTATTTATTACGGTTCGCAATACGGCGGCTCGACCACGGCAATTTTACTCAAGGTGCCGGGGGAATCATCCGCCGTGGTGGCTTGCCTTGACGGCCATGAAATGGCCCGTCAGGGCCGCGCCGGGCCGGCCCTCGGGATCGCCGCCCTAGGGTCATTCTTCGCCGGCACTGTCGCAACGGTTGTTATTGCGTTGTTTGCACCGCCTTTGGTCGCGGTCGCGCTCGAATTCGGTGCCACCGAATTCTTTTCGCTGATGGTGCTCGGTTTGGTCTCGGCCGTCGTGCTGGCGCACGGGGACATGCTCAAGGCTGTCGCCATGGTTGTGTTGGGATTGATCGCAAGTCTGGCAGGGATCGATACCAATTCCGGTGAAACACGTTTCGCGTTCGGTAGTTTGCAGCTTGCCGAGGGGTTGAGTTTCGTCATCGTAGCGCTTGGTATGTTCGGCTTTGCCGAAATTATCACCAACTTGGAACGCCACGACGTGCGCGAGCCGTTTACGTCGAAAGTTTCGAATATTTTGCCGACGAAGGACGATATCAAGCAAGCCTGGAAGGCGGTCGTGCGCGGGACGGCGTTGGGCGCATTTTTCGGCGTGCTGCCGGGAACGGGTGCGACCATCAGCGCGTTTGCTTCGTATTCGATGGAAAAGAAAATCGCCAAGGACCCGTCGCGTTTCGGCAAGGGTGCCATCGAAGGATTGGCCGGACCCGAGTCGGCGAATAACTCGGCGGCGCAAACCGCGTTTATTCCGATGCTCACTCTGGGCCTGCCGGCCAGTGCGACTATGGCGGTGATGCTGGGCGCCTTGATGCTGCAGGGGATCAATCCAGGCCCGCAGGTGATGACCAGTAATCCCGAATTGTTTTGGGGGATCATCGTCAGCATGTGGGTCGGGAACTTGATGCTGGTGGTTCTCAACCTGCCAATGATCGGTATTTGGATAAGATTGCTCACGGTACCGTACCGGTACCTTTACCCGGCGGTTTTGATCTTTGCGTGTATTGGGACATACAGTGTTAGCAATTCGTCTTTTGACATTCTGATGACGGCCGGATTTGCCGTTTTCGGATTTATTTGCGCCAAACTCGAATGTGAAGCCGCACCGTTTCTACTGGCTTTTATTCTCGGCACCCCGATGGAAGAGCATTTCCGCCGGGCTTTGTTGCTATCGCGAGGCGATCTCACTACGTTTGTGACCCAGCCGATCAGTGCCGGTTTTTTGGTCGCTTCCGTGGTGTTGCTGCTGTTTATGATTGCGCCCAATTTCCGCCGCACACGCGAAGAAGCGACGGTTGAGGAGTAGTCTAAAACAATGGTTTACAGGCCGGACTAAAGGGCTAAATTATTTGTTATATAATTCTTTATAAAAGTTCACATTCGTTCATAGGGAGGACAACGATGAAATTCATGAAGGGTTTTGTATTCGCTGTGCTAGGTGCCGCCATCATGGTTTGGACCGCGGGTGACGCCTTTGCAGA
>CALINB010000074.1 GCA_938045325.1 uncultured Rhodospirillales bacterium
AGGAAAACATGACCCACTTTCTCGTTTCTGATGAAAAACCGGACGGTTCAAGGCTCGAAGATATCCTAAACATCCTGCGCAAGGATATTTTAATCCGTTGCACCAAAATCGTCGATGACGGTCGCCCTGAAGCGCAGCATGTGCTGCGCAACAACACGAAAATTCTCGATTTGCTCGGCGAAGCCATCGATTTGGCGACGGATTCGACGCAAACCCTTGATAAAGCCTTCGGCCCCAGCCAAGCCGCCAAGGGCGGTCCGCCGCGTATCGGTGATGCTTAAGGGAATTGCCGCATGAAGGATCAAACTTACTTGCAGTCCTTGTTGGACTACAACGCCTGGGCTAACGACGAAATTTATAAAGTCGTTCTGGATATGCCCTTGGAGGAAGTCACCAAGGAACGCAAGACGTCCCTTAAATCGATCCATGTCAGCTTGAACCATCTTTTGGTCGTCGAAAAGATCTGGCTCGCGCATATGAAGGGCGAAAAACACAGCTTCGATAATCTTCGCACGGTGCTGCATGAAGATCTCGAAGAATTGCGTGCCGCCCATGCAGCCATGGATCAGGAGATCAAAGACTATGCCGCAGGCTTAAGCGGCGACGACCTCGAAGAAGTCGTCGACTATGAACTCATCAGCGGCAACAAAGGATCTCTCGCGCGCGCCATGGCGCTGACCCATATCGTTACTCACGGCAACTATCACCGCGGCTGGATTGCCGACATGATGGGACAGGCCGGGGTTAAGCAACCACAGATGGACATCCCGGTTTACGAACGTGCGGCCCGGGAAAGCGGCACAAAGTTGCCATAATCGGCACCTATCATGAAAACATGATGATGAAATATTCAACGCTGCTGATAACCGCCGCATTGTTTTGTTTTTGGGCTGCTGATAGCGAAGCGGGCTACCGGGAAACCAAATGGGGCATGACGTTTGATCAAGTCGCCAAGATCAAACCGGGCCTCAAGCGTGCCGCCCCGGTCCGCGAAGACCACACCACGGCCGGCAATATTAGCATCACCCATTTCGGTCACCCGACCCATGCAACCTACATGTTCGACAAGACTGGGCTTATGGAAGTCTCCATCGTGGTTCCCTTCGTTGATCCGGATGTCAAAAAAAATGAAAAGCTAGCGCGCCAACTGTACGACCAGGCATACGCGCAGTTCGTCAAGGATTACGGCAAGCCGGTTGCAAAGCGAAAAGAAGACGGCATGAACGCTGCCGATTGGCTTGAGGGCGATACGAAAACAACGATCTTGTACCTCGGGGTGTTCGGCCACGCCGTCATGGTGACGTATAAACCGAACAAGTAAGCTCATGAAAATTACCGGTATCACCTGCAAAATGGTTCACGTGCCTTATAAAGGGCATTACCAAACATCCGCTGGGCGAACAAAATTCATCCGCCGCGTGCTGGTGTTCATCGACGCCGACGGCGGCAAGGATAACGGCGGCATTACCGGCGTCGGCGAAACCGGCGCGATTTTGCCCGAGCGCGGTGGTGAAACCGTCGAAGGCATTTACATCGCCATCACCAAATACTTCGCGCCGCTGATCATCGGTATGGATCCGTTCGATATCGGTCTCGTCATCGATAAGATCGAAGGCGCGCAAATGGGCCGCACGGGATTTCTGTGCTCGAAGTGTGGCATCGACAACGCCCTTTACGACATCATGGGCCAAGCGACCAACCGCCCGGTCGCTCAACTCTTAGGTGGCATTCATAAAAGCCACTTTCGGGTGAGCCGCAGCCTCGGCGTTAAACCACCCGCCGAACTCGCCAAGGATGCCATCGAGCTGAAGGAAGCGGGTTACGCGCTGATCACCATCAAAATCGGTTTTGATCCGAAGGAAGACATCGACCGGGTTGCCGCCGTTCGCGATGCTGTCGGGCCGCACTTTCCCCTCGAAGTCGATGTCAACTCCGCCTACAACGTCGAAGATGCGATCCCGACACTACGCAAGATGCGCGCCTACGACATTGAAGCGATCGAACAACCCGGACCGTGGTGGGACATCCAAGGCATGAAAGACATCCGCCGTGCGGTCAACATTCCGATCATCGCCGACGAGTCCGCCTGGACGCCGCATGATGTGATCAACCTCGCCCGCGAAGGGGCCTGCGATGTCATTTGCATCAAACCGTTCAAAAACGGCGGGCTTTATCTCGCCCGCCGCATGGCCGAAGCCGCCGAAGCCGCCGGGCTAGGCGTGTCCATGGGATCGAAGCATCCATTGTCCCTGGGCCTTGCGGCCATTCTGCATTTCGCCGCCGGCACCAAAGCGGTACGCGACCCGCTTGGCTACGGTTCTCCTTTGGAACGCCTCGCCGACGATGTCTGCACGACCCCGATTGAAATGAATCCCGGCGCCACCGTCGATTTACCGGTTGGCCCCGGCCTCGGCGTCACCGTCGATGATGCCAAAATTGAAAAGTACCGCGTTCCCGATATCGATATTCCCAATACGGATATCTCGTAAATTATTTCGCCAGCATTGCCATAAAGTCATCGACGGCGATGACTTCGAACGCGGCGCGGTCGCCGAACCACGCCAGAAGTTTTTGCTCAGTCTCCGCACCCAACCGTCCGGCGATGTTTTTACGGAATTTTTGTGCGAGCAGCGGCTTGCCCTCGTCACGCCGGGAATAATGCCCAAGCGGATATTTGACTTCACTTATCTGGCTTTGCGTGCCGTCTTTATAGAAAATTTGGATCGCATGCGGATTGGCCGGATCGTCGACGTTATAAAACGCTTCGGTAAAGGCCGGATCTTCGGTGACAGTCATGCGATCCCTCAGCGCATCGATGCGCGGATCGGCGGCGCGTTCGGCTTCGTAATCATCCGAGTCGATATCGCCGAACAACAAGCCGATGACGACGATATATTGCAGGCAATGATCCCGGTCGGCCGGGTTGTGCAGCGGCCCTTCCTTGGCGATTTGGCGAATACAATAGGCATGCGCGGCGATCTCGATGCGCTCAATGTCGTCAAGCTTTGCAAGTGCCTCTTTATGTAACTTTACCGCCGCTTCCATCGCCGATTGCGCGTGAAAGCCGGCGGGCCACGTCTTGAACAGCACATGTTCCATCACGTGGCTACCAAGATCGCGAATAAATTCGAATGCTTCACCTTTGTAATAGGCATCGAAATAACCGTGCTTGGTCGCCGTCAGGATCGTCGGATACCCCATCTCGTCCTTTTGCGCCATCAACGCGAGGCGCACACCGCGCGATGACGCATCCGCTGCCGCCCAGCTTTTACGCCAGCCGACGTTCGGCGCGTGCCGGTAAGCGCGCAACGACGGCCCGTCGGCAAACGCGTTCGACACACCGTTGATGATCTGCTCTCGGTTGCATCCCAACAGCCAGGCCGAAACGGCCGTGCTCGCGACTTTGGTATGGTTGTCGCAATCGAAACCCGCCAGATTGCACCCATTCACTTGCGCAAGATTGCCTTGAATTTCGTGCGCTTTGATCATTGCCGTCAGCACGTCCGCCATGGTGAACGGCGCCTCTCCCGAAGCGCGGCGTATTTGCGACAGATAATCGGCAACGGCGAGAATGGCCCCGAGGTTATCGGACGGATGGCCCCCTTCCTTGCCGAAATAAGAATCGTTGAAATCGAGCCAGCGGTTAAGTGCGGAAATATTGAACGCCGCCGTCACTGGATCGAGTTCGTAAGATGTACACGGCACGCGCGCGCCATGTTGAGCCGTGATTCCCTCGACCACCGGGCCGAGGACTTTCCGGCATTCCGGGTGATCGTGCGCCGGAAACCCGCAGCCCAGGGCGTCGAATAAATCCATATGCGCGGTATCGCGGGCGAGCGTGCTTTCGGCCTTGAAATCAAGCACGTAATCGGCGATTTGCTGCAAAATCGTGTCCGGTGCCGGTCTTTGATCGGCCATGAAATCCTCCTCTAATTTTCCCACTATAGCCGCGAACCCCGGCCCCGGCGAACCCTCTCGCCGTTTCGGCTTGTATACGCTAGAATTCAACGAAGATCACACAATCAAGGGATCTGTCTCATCGCCACCATCGAAAGCCAAATCGAGCAATACGGTACTGCCTACCGCTGGATGATTACCGTCTCCAGCGTGACCGGTAGTATTGCCGTGATGATCAGTTCCACCATGGTCAATGTCGCGATCCCGTCCATCATGGGCGCCTACGGGGTCGAACAAACCATGGCGCAATGGACCGCGACCGCGTTCTACGCCGCCCTCGTCGCCAGCCAGTTGTTAAATGCCTGGGTGGTGTCCGCCATCGGCGAGCGCGCCGCCTTTTGTTCGATGCTGTTTTTCTTCACCATCGGCGCTTTTATCTGCGCAACCAGCACGACCATCGAGGTCCTCATCGGCGGGCGCATCTTCCAAGGCATCGCCGCCGGCATTCTCGTACCGCTGAACATGTCGTGCCTCATCGCCGCGTTTCCGGAAGGAAGGCGCGGTTTCGCCATCGGGCTTTACAGCATGGGCACGATTGTTTCGCCCGGCTTCGGTCCGGTCATCGGCGGTTTTGCCATCGAAATGTTTTCCTGGCGCCACATGTTCCTGGTGCCGCTGCCGATGATCGGCATCGCGTTTATCATGGGTTTATTCATGTTGCCGCACCGTACTGCATCCGAGCGCCGCGTACGCCCCTTTAACTGGACCGGTTATGCGCTGGTGATGACCGCGATCATCTGCATCGTCGGCGCTATCGGGAACGGCCAACGCTGGGGCTGGGGTTCGGACATGACCATGATCACATTCCTGATCGGCTTCGTCGCCATGATTGCGTTTCTGGTATCGCAACTCTACGTCGAAGAGCCGATCCTTGATCCGACGCTGTTCAAGAATGCGCAGTTCTCCTCCGCCGTGATGGTCTCGTTTGCCTTCGGCGCCGCGACTTTCGGCGTCAATTACGCAATCCCCGTCATGTCGCAAGCCGTCCTCAGCTTCACGCCCATAAAAGCCGGTGCGATTTTGATCCCGGCGGGCTGCATGCTCTTGATCCTCATTCCCACCGCCGGCTGGATCGCGGATCGGGTGCCGAACTATATCCCCATCATGATCGGCTGCGTCATTTTCTCGGGCGCGATGTTCATCATTTCGGATTCGGACGTGAACACCGCCTTTTGGACCATCGCCTTGCTCGTCATGCTTTCGCGTTTCGGCCACGGAATTGTGAAACCGAATATGGGGCGCGCGACCCTCATGGCCGTCCCCAAGGAGAAACTCAACCAAGGGATTGGTACGTTTAATTTCATTCGCCAGTTGGGCGGCGCGTTCGGGGTCAGTTCCATCGCGGTGATGATCGAAACACGTACCGCCTTTCACAGCGACGCCCTCGCCGCGACGCAGACGGCGGCCAATCCGACCAGTCAGGAATTCCTCGGCAAGGTCGAACATTTACTCGGCGAAGCCGGCGTGTCGAGCGCGGTGCAACACTCGGGCGCACTCGATTATCTCGGCAAAGTCGTCTACGCCCAAGCGCTCACCATGGGTTTTCAGGACGCCTTCATGCTGCTCGGCGTTTTCTTTGCGCTGATGTTTTTCCCGTGCCTGATCCTGCGCCGGGCTTACATACGCGCCGAGGCCCTCGGCCTGCCGACCAAGCCGAAGAAGCGCAAGAAAAGCGCACCGGAAGAAGACAAGAAAGCCGACTCCGCGGAACCGGCCAACGACGGCATCCAAAAACCGTCCCCGGCTGCGGCGGAGTGATGGTGTACTCAAGAATTTACAAAAGAAATAAGTACAATAAATCAAAGCGTTGACGCATCACGCGTCATCCCCGATAAAAGTACGAACAAATAACCTGGGACCACCGCCGCGATGCGGCGATAAGGAGACATGCGATGTTCATCGCAGACGACGTCACGCAGATCATCGGCAAAACGCCGCTTCTTCGGCTTTCGCGCACCTTCCCCGACTGTCCGGCCGACATCCTCGCCAAGCTCGAGGTCTGCAACCCGACCTCGATCAAGGATCGCGCGGTGCTCGGCATGATCACCAAGGCCATCGAACGCGGCGAGATCAAACTTGCAAAGGGCGATTTCGAAGGAACAGAAGTCGTCGAGGCGACAAGCGGCAATACCGGCATCGCTATCGCGGCCCTCGGCGCCATGCTCGGCTATCGCGCCCGGCTTTACATGACCGAAACCGCCAGCATCGAGCGGCAAAAACTCATTTGCGCCTATGGCGCGACGGTGGTGCTGACCCCGGCGGATCAATTCACCAAGGGCGCGCGCGAACGGGGCATGAAATATTGCGAGGAAAACCCGGAAGGCACGTTCTTTTTGAACCAACATTCCAACCCGGACAACGCCGGCGCGCACGTCGAAACCACCGGACCGGAAATTTGGCAACAGCTCAACGCCAAACCCGGCACCATCGGTGCGGTGGTGATCGGCCTCGGTACGTCGGGCACGTTCGAAGGCATGTCCCAATACTTTAAAAGCCAGGACCCGGACATTCACATGGTCGGCGTCGAACCCGCCCTCTCGCCGGTCTACTCGGGCGGCGAAGCAGGCGTGCATAAAATCGGCGGCATCGGCCCCGGCATGATCACCGATAACTTCGAGCGCGCGCGCGACCGTGTCGATGAAATCCTCCTGGTCGAAGACGAAGTGGCCTACGACTGGGCGCGCCTCGTCACCAAAAAGGAAGGCATCATCGCCGGGCCCACATCGGGCGCGACCCTGTGGGGAGCGTCGGAACTCGCCAAGCGGCCCGAATTTGCCGGCAAGACCATCATTTGCTTTTTATACGACACCGGCGAGCGGTATCTCTCCGTCAAAGGCTTATTCACGGCGGATAAAATCGAACACATCGATTAAGCCATGCTTCGAGACGGCGGTATTGCCGCCTCCTCATCATGAGGTATAAAAACAGTCCTCATCCTGAGGGCGACGATCAGGAGCGTCTCGAAGGGTGAGGACCAACCAAGCTTTCTAAAATTACTCAACGGATCTCCCATGAACGATAAAGCAAACGCGAAACGCGTCTTTTGGTTCGACGACCTGAAACGGCCCGGCGTCGGTTTTCTGCTCGGAGAGGAGCCGGACATCGCCATGGACATCCTGCAATGGGAAACCCCGAAGGACGAATGCTGGGCCATCGCGGAAAAAGCGCACGGCTATTGCATCACCGCGACCCGCGATGAAGTCCCCGACGGCTTTAAGGCAAACGCGGCATTTCTCGCGCGCTGCCCCGATCTCCTGGTCGTGTCGTCATCGGGTGCGGGTTACGATCCCGTGGACGTGGATGCCTGCACAGCCGCCGGCGTGTTGGTTCTCAACCAAGCGGGGGCGAATGCCGAAGCCGTGGCCGAACACGCTGTCGGGTTTATGCTCTCGCTCACCAAAAATATTCCGCAGACCGACCGCTACTTGCGGACCGAAAAACGCGATCAGCCGCGCGAAGTATTCAAGGGCTGGAACGCGCGCGGCAAGACCGTTGGCATTGTCGGCTTGGGCAACACCGGCCGGCGCACGGCGCGTATCTGCGCGGGCGGGCTGAACATGAAAGTCATCGCCTATGA
>CALINB010000075.1 GCA_938045325.1 uncultured Rhodospirillales bacterium
GTTCAATTTCGCCGGGGTGATTCATGCCGATTTCAAATACACCATACGCTGCTTCTTTGGCCATACGTGCTAGACTGAGCGGCACACCCCAATGATTGTTGAAACTGCCAACGCTGGCGTGGGTCTCACCTTGTTCGCTTAAAACAAATTTCAGTGCTTCCTTGACACCGGTTTTGCCGACACTGCCGGTCACGGCAATAATTTTCGCCGCCGACCGATCGCGCGATGCAGCGCCTAAAGATTGCAATGCTGTCATGGTGTCGTCGACCATCAGCAAAGGCGCGCTGGCAGATAATGTTTTTGATTGTGCATGCACCATAGCCGCAGCGGCATTGCGCTGTAATGCGCTATCGACATAATCGTGGCCGTCATGATGGGGACCCTGCAGGGCAACAAACAAATCGCCCGTTTGTATGGTCCGGCTGTCGATAGAAACACCACTGGCTTGCCACGGAACGGCGCAATGACCGTTGGTCACTGCAATGGCCTCGTCCGATGTCCATAATGCTTGCGCACCGGCCGCCGTCATGAGCGCAACTCCTCAATCGCCGCTTTTACGGCCTGCACATCATCGAAAGACAGAACATCGTCACCGATGATCTGGCCCGTTTCATGCCCTTTACCGGCGACAACCAATACATCGCCTCGCTGCAGATCTTTGATCCCCGTTTGAATAGCTGCCGTTCGGTCACCGATTTCCTGAGCTTCCGGGCACGCCGCCATGATGTCGGCACGGATTTTCGAAGACTCTTCGCTACGCGGGTTGTCGTCCGTCACGATCACATGATCGGCAAGAGTTTTGGCGATGTTGCCCATCTCGGGACGCTTGCCGGTATCCCTGTCGCCGCCGCAACCGAAGATGACGGATAACGAGCCTTTCGTATGCGGGCGCAAGGCGAGCAGCACATGCGACAGCGCATCCGGGGTATGGGCGTAATCGATGAAAACCATGGCACCTGACGGATGCCCTGCAATGGGCTGCAAGCGCCCCGGTGCGCTTTTGAGTGCTTCGAGCGCGGCAGCAGCCGATTTCGGTTTTTCGCCGGTCGCGATTGCCAAGCCCAATGCGCATAAAGCGTTGGCAATTTGAAAGGTGCCAATTAACGGAAGGCTCACGATAAACCGTTCGTCATGAACAGCAAGGTCGAGGTCATAACCGTTCGGCGTATCGATAATTCGTTTGCAGCAAATATCGCCTTGTTCGATACCATACGTCATCACGCGGTGACCGCGATCAATACAGATCGAGTTTAATCGTTCAAATTCCGGCGCATCGATATTCAAAACGGCCGTACCGCCATCGATCAGGACCTCCGCAAAGAGGCGCGCCTTCGATTCCAAATACACAGCCATGGTGCCGTGATAATCCAAGTGATCACGGGTTAAATTTGTAAAAGCCGCAGCACTAATGCGGACACCATCGAGTCTGAATTGATCAAGGCCGTGGCTGGATGCTTCCATCGCTAAATGCGTAATGCCCTGATCGGCCAAATCACGCAAAGACTTGTGCAACGCGACGGGGTCGGGCGTCGTTAAATTCCCCTCAATGGAGTCCGTGTCCGTTTGAATGCCAATCGTACCAAGGCTTGCCGCACGGTGTTTGGCGGCGGTCCAAAGCTGGCGCAAAAAATGAGCGACGGATGTTTTCCCGTTGGTGCCCGTCACGGCGGCAATGGTTTCGGGCTGCGTTTGATAATACCGGGCGGCAAGTTTGGCGAAACGGCGATGCGGGTTTTCATCGACAATTAACGGAACCTGATCGGCCTGTTCCTTAAGCTGTGTGCCGAGCGGCGCCAGAATGGCCGTAGCTCCTTTTTCAATGGCGTCGTTGATAAATAAGCGGCCGTCTGTTTTAGTTCCCGGCAGGGCGGCAAATAAATACCCAGGCGCAACCTGGCGGGAATCACCGGTTAGCCCATTAATTTCCTGTGCTAAGTGCGCCGCACCTTCAATCACTGTGTATTCTTCTCCTTGCAATAACTCATCGAGTCGCAATTCGCCGCTCCCGAATCGAGACCGAAGCTTTCGTAACGGAAAATAATTTTGTCGGCGCCCGCTGCGGTGCCTTTTGTTCGTGGACCGGCAACATGCCGAGTGCTGGCCCCATGCGCTCAATAACACGGCGCACGACTGGTGCTGCGACCCAACCACCTGTTGCGTAATTTTGAGTCCGCTCATTCCCTTTAGGCTCATCAACAAGCACAAGAATGACATAGCGCGGATTATCGAGCGGGAAGGCCCCGACGAACGAAGAGATCAACGATTTTCTTTTATACCGGCCGCCGACTTGTTTTTCGGCTGTGCCGGTTTTACCACCCACGCGGTAACCGGGAACGGCGGCTTTCCGACCGGTGCCGTTGGCAACAACCATGCGCATCAGTTTTCGCATCTGCCGCGAGGTCTTCCGGGACAAAACTTGCTGGCCTCGCGCCATATGCACGTGCGATCGTTTTAATAATGTCGCTGGATACCTGACGCCGCCATTCACTAAAACAGCAACCGCTTCGGCCATTTGTATCGGGCTGACAGCAATGCCATGACCAAATGAAATGGTCATCGTGTTAATGTCGCGCCACCGTGCCGGCGACAAGGACGAGCCCACTTCCGGCAATTCAATTTCAGAAGTGCCCAACAGACCCAATTGTTTGAGATAAGCTTTTTGAGCTTGCCCGCCGACATCGAGCGCCATTTTCGCCGAGCCAATGTTTGAGGAGTGCACTAAAATTTCCGGCACACTGAGCCATCTGTTTTTGGCGTGGTAGTCGGAAATTTTAAACCGGGCAATTTTAATCGGCCGGCTGGCATCATAACCATCGCGCATCGTGACCGTACCGCTATCGAGCGCCATCGCCGTGGTGAACAACTTAAACGTCGAGCCCATTTCATAAACACCTTTGGTCACCCGATTAAATCCGGCTTCACCTATGGCGCCTGAGGGATCGTTCGGCGAAAAATCCGGCAAAGAAACAGATGCCATCGTCTCACCGGTTTGCACGTCCAAGATAATTCCTGCACCGCCAAGCGCCTTGAACTCGGTTACGGATGCGCTTAGTTCTTCACGCAAGATGGATTGCAACCGAACATCAATCGACAAAATGAGCGGATTGCGTCCTTCACTGAGAACATTATTGAAGTAACGCTCCGTCCCCGCGATTCCCTTGCCATCGACATCGGTGAAGCCGAGAATATGGGCTGCCATCGTGCCGTGCGGATAAACCCGGCGAATTTCCTGCTTGAATTCGAAACCGGGAATACCGAGCCGGTTAACCTCATAAACCTGATGCGGCGTTAGATTGCGGCGAATCCATACAAAAGCACTGTCGGCTTTTAATTTCTTCGTCAAATCCTTGCGATTCAGGTCCGGCAAAACCCGAAGAATTTTATCGATGGCATCATCGGCATCCAGTACGTCGCGCGGGTTGGCATACAGCGAATCCGTCGGCAAATTCGTCGCTAGAATAACGCCGTTACGATCGACAATATCGGCCCGGCTTAATACCGGTTGTTCGCCGATTGTCGCTGCGTACCGGGGACTTGCCTGATAATCGAGCAAGGCCAGATCGACCACACGGCCGGTCACGGCGGCAAATGCGAGCATCATGACAATGCCCGTCACCAGCAACCGGTTGCGTCCGACTTCTAGCGCCTGTTTTTGGTTGCCTTCGAGATGCACTCGGCGGCTGTGCTTCAGCTCCCGGGCATCGTTGTAAAAGTTTTTAAACAAGTTTGTCATTACGGGTTCCTTCTTCGGTCTGTCGTTCTGTCAGCCAAATGGGGAGAAGGAGAAGACAGCGGCGCATTAATTCTCTCCGCTGCGAAGGAGGCGTCTTCGATGGGTACACGCTTATCGAGCGCTTGCCATTGCGATAATTGATCCGCCGTTGTTGGTTGCATGTTCAAATGACGCTCGGCCAAACGGCGCAACCGTGCCGGGTTATTCATGTGGCTCCATTCCGCATTCAGCACATGAATGGAGCGTTCGTTCGCTTTAATGTCGCGGTTTAAAGTTCTGAGTTCATGTTCGAGGTCCTGTACTTGATATTTGACCGCGAACACGACAAGACTGAGGGCGCCGGCCAACAGGATAAACAGCATGGTGGTGTGGCGAATCATGCTGCTCTCCTGTTGCCGGAGTTATGGTACCGTTCGCCGTCTTGGTCATCGCCGGGCCAGGATGGTGCGTCCAGGCGTTCGGCGGCCCGAAACCGGGCAGACCGCGAACGGGGATTCACGGCGACTTCCGCTGCCGTGGGCTTAGTCGCGCGGCGGCGCAAGAGACGAAACGTCGGGGCTGGTGACGCCGTTTCTTGATCCGGCAAATGACGGGAAGTTTTGCCGGAGGTGCCGCTACGCAAACGCAGAAATTCTTTAACCTTTCTATCTTCCAGGGAATGGAACGAAACGACGGCAAGATGGCCGCCGGGTTCGATAATTTTTTCGGCCGAAGACAAGCCGCGATCGATTTCGCCCAATTCGTCGTTCACATAAATGCGCAAAGCTTGAAATGTGCGGGTCGCTGGATCGATGCCATCACGGTTGCGCGGCATGACACTGCGCACGGTTTCGGCGAGTTGCAATGTCCGCGTAAAAGGCTGCTCACGCCGCGCCTCAACAATCGCCTTTGCAATCCGGCGCGATGCGCGTTCTTCGCCATACTTATAAATGATGTCTGCAAGCTCGCTTTCCGATGTGCCATTGACGACATCGGCGGCCGTGGGACCGGCTTTTTCCATGCGCATATCTAACGGGCCGTCGGCGCGAAACGAAAAGCCGCGTTCGGCCTGATCCAGTTGCATGGACGAAACGCCAAGATCAAGCGCCACGCCCTGTACGGCTGTTACGCCCTGGGTTGAGAGGAGGCGGTTCATTTCACTGAACCGCCCCGTCAACACAGAGAGTCGGCCGGCAAACTGTTGCTCTAAATCCGATGCTTGCGATTTCACGTCAGGATCGCGGTCGATCCCGTAAACTTTACATTGCGCCGCTTCGAGAATGGCCCGGCTGTAACCGCCGGCGCCGAATGTTCCGTCGATATAAATTCCACCGTCTTGGGGCGACAGCGCCGCGAGCACTTCCTTGACCATGACCGGCTTGTGTCCGCCTGTTTGCACGATCTCAGCACTCCTCCGATGACGGGTGGGCAGGACGAAGTTTGAGCGTAGCGCCACGGGCTTTGGCGCGCTCGAAGGCATTAAGGCGATGGGCTTCGTAGGCTTTCGGCTGCCAAAGCTGCAGCCCCGCACCACGGCCGACAAAGGCAACCTCGCCGGTAATCCCGGCGTGATCGCGCAGATCCTGGGGCAGCACCACCCGCCCTTCCGGATCGAACGGCAGGGGAAACGCATTCTCCAGAATGATGGCGGCGAGGTCGTCGTGTTCGTCGGAAAAAAGGTCCAAATCCTCGAGGCTGTCGCTGAGCCGCGCCATAAACGCTTCGCCGCAGGCCTCGATCGCCGGGACTTTGAAGTGGGGATAGGCATAAAGTCCTGAAAACGTTTGGTTCTCAAAGGACGCGCGAAAAGGCTTAGGAACGGACACCCGTCCTTTCTTGTCAATTTTATTGACGTACTTGCCCACCAGCAGCGGCATGGCAGCCCCCATAAAAACCTTTTAAATCCAATGCTTAAGGCTCGCCCGTCTCGCCTATGCCGCATGGATTCGGTCTTAACGCACCAATTGATCCCTTGGGATATCATGGGAAATAATGGGCGTCAATGGGACACTATGGTCGCAACTGGGTTAATAAAGTCTTTCTGTACAGGCATTTGTCACCGATCCTGGTTATGCCCGGACCCCCCAACGCCGGAGCGTTGTTTTTGATCGATGACATTACAGGGCCTGAATACGGCGTCTTTATGGTGAAAACCTTAAATTTTCGACAGAAAACGGCGGTTGCTCCAACATCAGTGAAGGCCTAAAGTGCGGAAACTCGCCGTTTTTTGCCCATACCGCCTCATAAGGACACCCCGCCCCATGACCCTGGTTTTATCCAATGAAGACGTCGAGGCCGCTTTCACCATGGAAGACTGCCTGTCCGCGCTCGAAGAGACCTACCGGCATGTCGCCGAGGGCCAGGCGCTGACCGGGCGGCGCTCGGATGTCATGACCCCGACCGAGCCGTATCAGGGCGAAGAAGCCTCGTATTTGCTGAAAATCATGAACGGCGCGGATGCCAAGCTCGGCATCGCCGCCCTGCGGCTCACCTCCGAGATCATGATTTGGCCGGAAATTTCGGGTGTGCGCCGGCGCACCAAGGCACCGCGGGCGCCGAACGACCGTTGGGTCGGCCTCGTTATGCTGTTTTCCACCACCACCGGCGAGCCGCTTGCCATTTTTCCGGACGGGGTGATGCAGAAAATGCGGGTCGCGGCGACGAGTGCTTTGAGTGCAAAGTTCATCGCGCGTGAGGATGCCGAAATTGTTGCACTGATCGGTGCCGGTTGGCAGGCGGGGGCTCATGCATTAGCCCTATCAAAAGTGCGCGCGTTAAAAGAAATTCGCGTATTTAGCCCCACGAAAAAACGCCGTGAGACTTTTTGTAAAGAACTGCAAGAAGAAATTGGCGTGACCATGTCGCCGGTCGACTCACCCGAAGCCGCCGTTCAAGGTGCCGACATCGTGCAATGTGCAACCAGCGCGATGGAAAACGTTTACTTTAAAGACTGGATGCAACCGGGTGTCCATGTCGCAACAATCCGTGACGGCGAATTGGAACCGGCGATGATCGATGCCGCCGATGTGCTGGTCATTCACGATCCCGCCAATATGGGCCATGCCCACTTTCAAGCCATCGGCGGTGCGCGCAACAAGGATCACGATAACGAAACGGCGGGACGCGAGGGTCGGGACGATTGGACCTCGGCACCATCGCTTGCCGATATCATCTCGGGTAAAAAAACCGGGCGGGAAAACGATAATCAGACATCATGCTTTTTAAATTACCGCGGATTCGGTGTACAGTTTGCCGCTGCCGGGGCTGCGTTCTATCATAAGGCGAAAGAAATGAAACTCGGCCACGATCTACCGACCGACTGGTTCACAGAAGACGTATTACCCTAACAGTTATAAAAGAAAACAATCACATGACTCTCCTTCTTTCCAATGAAGAAATCGAAGACTTATTGACCATGCCGGAAAGCTTGGCGGCGCTTGAGCTCGCCTATAAAGACGTTGCCGAAGGCAAAGCCATTCCCGGCACACGCGCCGATAGTGTTGGGCAAACAAAAGGGGAAACCGATACGGATGAAGCGCTCTATCAACTCAAGATGATGGGCAGCATTGCCGAATCCCTTGAGGTCGGCGCTATCCGGATCAACTCCGATATTCTCACCTGGCCAACAAAATCAGGTACCAAACGCCGCACGAAAGCACCGCTTGCCCCGAACAACCGCTGGACCGGACTGGTGTTGTTGTTCAGCATGAATACGGGCGAGCCGTTAGCGATCTTTCCCGACGGGATCATTCAACTCACCAGGGTCGCGGCGACCACGGCCCTGGGAATTAAGTACATGGCACGGGAAAACGCTAAGACCGTCGGCTTGATCGGTGCCGGGGAGCAAGCCCGCTCGCACGTCATCGCGACGGCTGCCGTGCGCGATGTCGAGTCGTTTAAAGTTTACGGTCCAACAAAAGCAAACCGAGATGCGTTTTGCCAGGAACTGCAAGGCAAGACGGGCATTCAAATGACCCCGGTGGACTCTGCTCATGAAGCCGTCGAAGGCACCGACATTGCCATCTGCGCCACCAACGCTCTAGATCCGGTTTTGTTTCAGGACTGGGTCGAGCCCGGCATGCATATCACGTCGATCCAGGATAAAGGCGCGTCGGAGATCGAACCGGAAGCGATATTGAAAGCCGATGTCGTCGCCGTGCACGAACGCGGCAATATGAGTCACGGCTACATAACAAAAACCAAAGGTGTCAACATGCCCGATCAGGGCGAGGACCTGACAATGATGCCGGAATTGGAAGCGGTTATGAAAAGCCCGACGCTCGCGGAAATCATTGCCGGGCTTGCGCCAAGCCGCACGAGTGATGATCAAGTGACATGTTTTCTGAATTACCGCGGGCTTGGCGTACAGTTCGCCGCCTTGGGACACGCGGTTTACAATAACGCCAAAAAACAAGGTGTCGGCAACGAATTGCCGACGGATTGGTTTACCGAGAACGTGTGCCCGTAATTTAAGATTCCGCAAAATGCAGAAGCGCGGCTCCACAAACGGAACCGCGCTTCCTCTAAATATCGCTTTGAAGATTAACTTGATTAATCATCTTGATTGACGAATGAATCGACTTTGGTCCACATTTCCTCGCCCATTCGAGAAAGCTCGTCAGACGCCCCCAATACTTGCGAAGCGGATTGACCCGTTTCGGATGCCGCTTCGCTCAGCCCCGAAACGTTTCGGGCCACCTCTTGCGTCGCGGCACTTTGTTCTTCCACAGCACCCGATACGGACGTTGCGATTTCGCTAATTTGGTCGATCACCTTACTGGTTTCCTCAATCGCACCGACGGCAAATTGCATCGCTTCCTGCATGCCGGTAATTTGCTCGCTGATTTCATCCGTAGCCTTCGCCGTTTGATTGGCGAGGTTCTTCACTTCCGATGCAACAACGGCAAACCCTTTACCGGCATCGCCGGCGCGGGCCGCCTCAATGGTTGCATTCAGTGCCAACAAGTTGGTTTGATCCGAAATATCCTTAATCAAACCGATCACTTCACCAATTTTCATGGAAGCTTCCGACAGGCTTTGAATTTTTTCGTTGGCTTCTCTGGCTTTGGAAACAGCTTGCGAAGCAATTTCGGCCGATTTCGAGACCTGCTGTGAGATTTCAGCAATAGAGGCCGTCAGCTGTTCCGTCGCCGCCGAAACCGTGGAAGCCTGAGAGGACATTTCTTCCGCCGTCGACGCCAAGGTTTCCGATGACGCTTTCAATTCCGTCGAGGCCGAGGCCACTGACTCAACAACACCCTTCACTTCCTGAGCAAACCGGAGTTTATCTGTGATAACATCCCACGTCAGCATGGCACCCGTATAATTGCCGTCAATATCATTAATGGCATTCACCAACAGGCTCAACGTGTGGTCACCTAAGGGGATATTCGCCTTATGGGGCAAATTGCTTGGATCGCCTAAAAGTTGACGTTGGTGCTCGGGTGTTTTGTGAAAAATGTCGACGCATTGGCCGATAAGGTCGTCGACCTTGCACGGCAACAAACTTTCCAATGGCCGCAATGTGTCGATACTGGTTTTGTTCGCATAGGTGATCGTAAAATCTTTCCGATCCATGAACATCACATTGATCGGCATTTGATTAAGCACTTGCGCCTGCTCGTTTGTTTCTTTTTCCATGCGAACTTTGTCCGTAATGACACTCCACGTCAGCATCGCGGCAACGTAATTGCCCTTTTGATCGTGCAACGCGTTCACCAGAAGGTCCAAAATCTCGTCGCCGACAGAAATTTTCGCCTGATGCGGCAGGTTCGAAGGATCGGCCAACATTTTGCGCTGATGTTACGGCGCTTTGTGAAAGATATCGATACATTGGCCGAGAATTTCATTGGCGGCGACCGGCAAGACATGCTCGATCGTTTTTAACGTATCGACACTCGTTTGATTCACATAGGTAATTCGAAAATCCTGAATGTCGCAGAGCATGACGTTAATCGGCATGGTCTCCAGCATTTGCTCGAATAATTTCGTGTGAGCAGGCGATTTCTTTAACATCTTCGTCCTCCAGCTTTTTGCCGGTCTTTTAACCGGTTTTACATCCGTTTTTAATTCTGATCGGCCCGCGGCCTTCATGGTATCGGCAAGCAGCATGTAACATTTTGTCCACGCTTCCTTAACTGGTGGTGTAAAACCATCCCC
>CALINB010000076.1 GCA_938045325.1 uncultured Rhodospirillales bacterium
CAGCGTAAAGCCATCATGCGCGGCGAGCTAAACATCAACTATGACTCGGGCGGAACCTATCTGAAAAGCGTCATGAAGTACGTCAAGAAAGGTACCGTCGTCCCGTTGATGACACTCGGCTTCACGGCCAAAGACGGCAGCATCGTTCGCGACCCGGCTTACCCGAACTATCCGAACATCGTTGAAGCTTATAAAGCCGCCAACGGGGGCAAGCATCCGTCCGAAAAGGGCGTGCTGTGGGCCGCATATAAGAACTTCTACTCCATGGGCGTGATGACGTCGAAAGGCTTTGCCTTGCCGCCGAAAACCCCGCAAAAAATCGTCGATGTTTATATCAACACGGCGAAAACCATCACGAAGGATAAGAAGTTCTGGAAAATCGCCAAGAAACGTCTCGGCAATTATCCGATCCATTTCGGCAAGGATGCCAAGAAAAACTTCATGGATGCGGTCGACGTCACGCCGGAAGTCAGAGCGTTCATGAAGAAATTCGTAAAAGAGAAGTTTAATGCGAATATCTAAGCCCGCTTAGAATTCTCAACGCTTGAAATTTAGGCCGGCTCCTTCGGGAACCGGCCTTTTTTTAAATAAATTCCGCCATTTATCAGACCAATATTCCCTTTGAGTTAAAATAGGGCTACAATTTAAGCATCATAAAAGATCAATAAAAAAACTAAATTTTCTTACAATTTTTGGAGGCATTATTATGAAGATTTCTATCTCTATTGTCGCAGCCTCTGTGGGTGCCTTAATGCTCGGCGCCGCAGCAACACACACAACGGTCGCACAAGCAGCAGATTTTTCGGGTAAAACGATCCGAATCACCGTTCCATTTAAAGAAAGCGGTGGAGCATCGCGTTACGCACGGCTTTGGCAAAACTTTTTGAAAAAGCACCTGCCGGGCCAACCGAATGTTCTGGTGTTTTACAAACCCGGCGGTTCCGGCATCACAGGTGCGAACTGGTTTCAGGAAAATGCCCGGACGGACGGCACGGATGTGATTGCCGGTTCGACGTCCATGTACACGAGCTACCTCTTCGGCGGCGATAAAGTGAAATACAAACTGTTCTCCTGGCGGCCAATTATTTTATCCGCTCTTGGCACACAGTTTTATGCCCGCACAGAAACCGGCGTTAAGGGCAAAAATATCGGCGACGATATTCGCGCCTTACAAAAAGCGACCATTATCACGGGCGCCAAAAACCCGACATCGTCAGAACTTCGTGGCGCGATCGCTTATCACCTGCTCGGCATTCACAAAACGAAATTTGTGTTTGGCCTGAATAGTGGCAGCCGCCGCAAAGCCGTCATTCGTGGCGAGTTAAATATCTCTTATGACTCGGCAGGGTCCTTCATGAAAAAGACTGCTAAATACGTGAAGAAAGGTATCGTTGCGCATTATATGAACCTTGGGTTCTTTAATAATAAAGGCGAAATGGTCCGCGACCCGGCATTTCCTCACGTTCCGTCTTTCCGTGATGCCTACAAAGCGGTCCACGGGAAAGATCCTTCGGGCACGGGTTGGAAAGCATTAAAGCACATGATCAATATCGGTGTGATGGCATCGAAGGCCTTGATTCTGCCGGCCGGTACGTCCGACGATATCGTGAACACTTATATTTCGACCCTCAAGAAAATTCAGAAGATCAAAAAATTCCAAAAAATGGCGAAGAAGGAGTTGGGACCCTACCCGCAAGCCTTTGGCGAAGACGCCCTTAATATTCTTAAAAACGCCATTGGCGTGGATAAGGAAACCCGGGCCTGGATCGCAAAGTTCCTGAAAAAACAATACAACTTTGACATGATCTGATTCTTTCAATTACGTTCTCGAACACATCAGGCCGGTCTCATTTGAGACCGGCTTTTTTTTGGCTGATAACTGCCTAAAATCATTAAGAAAAAAATCTGAAATCAACGCTGTCTATGCTTGAATTCCAGGCGGATTTAATCCTATTGTTACCCTCCTTAACAGGGAGAGACTTTGGGGAGCGTTTTGGGAGATCACATTCTTTATTGCCGTTCATAAGAACGGTTCCCGAAAAATTTGCTTTACCCGAATTTTAATGGGGATGATTCCCCGAGTAAAATAATTTTCTCGGGGGGTTAAAAATTAATTCTAACCGGAGGATAGTCCGATAGAAGAAGCTGCACTGAAAGCCGTACAACTGATTTTTACACCGGGCCATCTTGCATATTTGGCCGGCGGTGTTTTCCTCGGTTTGATTGTCGGTGTCCTGCCAGGCCTCGGTGGCACGGCGGGTCTCTCTCTTCTCTTGCCATTTGTATTCGGCATGGAACCGTCTCACGCGCTTGCCATGATGATTGGCTTGCAATCGGTGACAGCAACGTCGGATACGTTCCCGTCGGTGTTGATGGGCATCCCCGGTACCGCGAGTTCACAGGCAACCGTCATGGACGGCTTTCCGATGTCCAAGCAAGGCCAAGCGACGCGCGCCCTTTCGGCGGCGTTTTCGGCCTCGCTCTTCGGCGGCCTGTTCGGCGCCTTAGTGTTGACGTTTACGATTTTCGTCGCCGAGCCGTTGATCCTTGCCATGGGCTTCAGCGAACAGATGATGCTGGTTGTGCTGGCGCTTACGATGATCGGCATGCTGACCGGCGGCAACCCCTTACGCGGCATCGCCACCTGCTGGCTCGGCCTGATGGTCGGCGCGCTCGGCTCCGCTCCCGCTTCGGGCGTGGAACGCCTCAGCTTCGGCACGGTTTATCTGGTCGAACCAATTAAACTCGTCATTGTCGGCTTGGCCATGTTCGCCATGCCCGAAATCATCGATCTGCTGCGCCGTTCCCGGACGATTTCGGAAACCGGCAAACTCGGTGCCGGTTGGTTGCAGGGCCTCAAAGACACCTGCAAAAACTGGTGGATGGTCCTGCGTTGCTCGGCCATCGGCACGGTCGTCGGCGCGCTGCCGGGTCTCGGCGGCTCGGTCGTCGACTGGATTGCTTACAGCCACGTGATCCAAACGACCAAAGATAAACATCTCTACGGCACCGGTGACGTGCGTGGCGTCATCGCGCCGGAATCGGCTAACAATGCCAAAGAAGGCGGTGCGCTGATCCCGACGCTGATTTTCGGTATTCCGGGTTCCGGTAGTATGGCCATCCTGTTGGGCGGTTTTATCCTGATCGGCATCGAACCCGGCGTTGAGATGATGACGTTCAATCTCCATCTGGTTTACCTGATGGTTTGGTCGGTGGCCCTGGCCAATGTGATGGGCGCCGGAACCTGCGTGATTTTGTCATCGCAGATCGCCAAACTGACGACGATCCGCTACACCCTGTTGGCACCGTTCATGTTCGGCCTAATCTTCTTCGCCGCCTTTCAGGCGACACGTGATTGGGGCGACCTGATTGCCCTCATGATT
>CALINB010000077.1 GCA_938045325.1 uncultured Rhodospirillales bacterium
CGCGTTTGCGGGATTCGCCGTGCTGTTCAAGCGTGACTTCATCGAGCCACTGTTCAGCGACTTTTTGCGTCCGGTTGAGGTCTCGATTTTTTTCTTCTTTCTTGAATTGACGGGATTGGAATGTGAGTTCCTGCGCGTCAAGCTTCATGGCCGGATTGCTTTTCAGGGCTTGCTGAAGGTAATCGACGAACAGATCGAGCGTTGCATGTGCTACTTGTTCGCACATGTCGCTCGCGCTGCGGCCCGACTCGTTTTTCTTGAATTTAGCAGTATCTTTTTTTGGCATTAGCCTAGAGCACAATTTAATTCTTAAAATCTTATTTATGATACCGATAATACCAACCGTACCGCAGTCTGTCTGTGTGCCTCGTCACACCAAAAAGCCAACGTTGACAGGCCCTTGACTGCCGCCTACCCTGCCGCGTTCTAGCCGTTTCGCCGCTTTTTTCGGTTCTGTCTGGCATGACGAAAACATTGAATATTGCCTTAGCCCAACTTAATCCGACGGTCGGGGATGTCGCCAACAACATTGGCCGGCTTCGCCGTGCCCGCCAGGAAGCGGCAGCGGCGGGGGCTGAGCTTGTTGTGTGCGGCGAGCTGTTTGTTTCCGGTTATCCGCCCGAAGACTTGGTGCTGAAACGGTCGTTTCAGGATCACATGGCGGAAGCGATCACGGCATTCGCCTCAGAAACCGGTGACGGCGGCCCGGCCATGCTGGTCGGTGTACCGTGGCGGATCGATGATGAACTTTTTAATGCCGTTTTGCTGCTCGATGGCGGGCAAATTACGGAAATTCGGCTGAAGTATGATCTGCCCAATTATGGGGTCTTCGATGAAAAACGTGTTTTTCGTGCCGGGCCGTTGCCCGATCCCATAACGTTTCAGGGCGTTTCGCTTGGTATTTTGGTTTGCGAGGATATGTGGACGCCGGCGGTATCGACGCACTTAAAAGAAAAAGGCGCCGAAATACTGATTGTAATGAATGGGTCACCATTTGAAGTCGATAAAACGCATATGCGCCGACAATATGCAACAGACCGGGTATCGGAAACATCATTGCCGCTTGTTTATGTTAATCTTGTCGGCGGACAAGATGAACTGGTCTTCGACGGATCTTCCTTTGTATTGGATGCCAAGGGTCTGACCGTGGTGCAAATGCCGGGTTGGACAGAGAATGTACTGCTCACAAAATGGCAGGCATCCGATAATGCCGTTTGGGAATGCGATCCGGTTCCAGGTGGTCCGGCCCTAACGCGGCTTGAAAATATTTATCAGGCGATGGTGATGGGCCTGCATGACTATGTCGATAAAAATCATTTCCCCGGTGTCTTGATAGGCCTGTCGGGGGGTATCGATAGCGCCTTAAGTGCGGCTGTTGCGGTCGACGCGCTGGGTTCGGACCGGGTGCATTGCGTCATGATGCCGTCGCCTTATACATCTCAGGAAAGCCTCGACGATGCAGCCGAAGCCGCACAGCTTTTAGGTGTGCAGCTGGACACCATCGCCATTGATCCGGCGATGCAGGCGTTTGATACCATGTTGGGCGAGGTCTTCGCCGGTCAGGAAAAAGACACGACCGAGGAAAACGTTCAAGCCCGGTCGCGCGGTATCACGTTGATGGCCATCTCCAATAAACTGGGCTATATGGTGCTGTCGACCGGCAACAAATCGGAAATGTCGGTGGGGTATGCAACGTTATACGGTGATATGTGCGGCGGCTATTCCGTGTTAAAGGATATTTATAAGTCTACCGTGTATAAGCTTTCCCATTGGCGGAACGAAAATTTTTGTGATGGCTTAAAGGGTCCGAAGGGGCGAGTCATCCCGGAACGAATCATTACCAAAGCGCCGTCGGCGGAACTGAAGCCCGATCAAACCGATCAGGATTCGCTGCCGCCTTATGATGAATTGGACGCGATATTGCATGCCTTAATCGAAGAAGAAATGGCGGTACGGGAAATTGTCGCCCAAGGCCATGATAAAGGTATTGTGGAAAAAGTCTGGCGCATGCTTGACCGCGCCGAATATAAACGCCGGCAAGCTCCGCCGGGTGTTAAAATCACGCCGCGTGCTTTCGGCCGTGACCGGCGCTATCCGATCACGAATGGATTTACAGGAACGATATGACGGTTACCGTACGCTTCGCGCCCAGCCCGACAGGATTACTGCATGTGGGGAATGCCCGCATGGTTTTGATCAACTGGCTTTATGCGGCCCACAATCAAGGCAAGTTTATCTTGCGCATGGATGACACGGATCTTGTGCGCAGTAAGCCCGAATATGCCGATGCGATCGAACGTGACCTGCAATGGCTTGGACTTAAATGGGATGAAAAAGTCTGCCAATCGGACCGGCTCGACCGCTATGACGCAGCGTTTGAAACGCTGCAAGCGCAAGGCCGCATGTATGCCTGTTATGAAACGCCGGAAGAATTAGAATTTAAGCGTAAACGTCAACTGGCGAGAGGCCGTCCGCCCGTTTATGACCGTTCCGGACTCGCGTTGACCGACGAAGAGCGGCAAAAGTTCGAGGACGAAGGCCGAAAACCGCATTGGCGGTTTAAACTCGAACACGAAGCGATTGAATGGAAGGATTTGGTTCGCGGCGACGTTCATTTTCAGGGTGAGAATTTAAGCGATCCCGTGTTGCGCCGCGAGGATGGCAGCTGGCTTTATATGTTGCCTTCGGTCGTTGATGACATCGATCTCGGTGTGACCCATGTGATCCGCGGTGAGGATCATGTCGCCAATACGGCGGTGCAAATTCAGTTTTTCAAAGCCTTGGGCGCCGAGCCGTCCGCGTTCGCGCACTTACCGCTGCTGACCGATATCTCGGGCGGTGGCCTTTCAAAACGGTCGGGCTCAATTACGCTTGAATCGATGCGTGAGGCCGGTATCGAAGCGATAGCGCTGAATAATTTTCTCGGTCAATTGGGTAGCGGCGAAACCGAAACCATTCATCACACGCTCGATGCTCTGGCAGCGGATTTCGATATCGCGCAGTATGGCCGGGGTACACCGAAGTTCGATCAGCATCAGCTAGAAGCTTTAAACGCCCGAGTGTTGCACGATATGCCCTATGAACTTGTACGGGACCGTTTGGCGGCAATGGAGCTGCCACATGCCGATGAGGCGTTCTGGTTTGCGGTACGGGGGAATTTAGATAAGCTCGAAGATGTCCGGACGTGGCATGCCGTTTGTTTTGAAACGCTCGATACCCCGGTCGATGATGCCGCCTTCATCGAGAGTGCCCGCAAATTGTTGCCGGATGATCCTTGGGACGACACGACGTGGAAAACCTGGACACAGGCCGTGGCACAGGAAACGGACCGCAAAGGTAAAAATTTGTTTTTGCCGCTGAGGCGAACCTTGACGGGGCATGATCATGGACCGGAACTCAAGGTTTTATTGCCCATTATCGGACGGCCCCGGGTGCTTGAAAGGTTGCAATCATGAGGAGTTTTACAATGTCCCGCCGTTTCGCTGTTAATTTATGCCTTGCATTGTTGCTCAGTGCGTCGGTTTTCGTTTTAGCGGCTTGTTCCGACGATGAGCCCAAGAAATCTGAAAAACGTACGCTTTCCATTACAGGCTCGGGTGAAGTGAGTGCCAAACCCGATGCCGCCGAACTGCAGGCCGCGATTAATGCGGTGGCACGGACGGCCAAAGAAGCGATGGCGGAAGTGTCGGAAAAAGGCAACGGCATGCTGGATGCGGCAAAGGATAACGGAATCAAACCGGAGGATATCCAAACGGGTTCGATTTCGCTAATTCCCGTTTATGAACGTCGCCAACGGGGCGAGCCGGTTAAAGAGCCGAAGATCACTGGCTATCGGGCGTCCTTAAGCTATCGCATTTCATCGAAAAAAATTAAATCCTTCGGCCCACTCATCGATGCGCTGGTCAAAGTCGGCGCGAACAATATTTCCGGTATCCGGTTTTATGTTACCGATCATATAACCATGGCCAATGAGGCCCGCCGTCGGGCGGTCGAAGATGCCCGCAAAGCCGCTCAAGTGATGGCTGATGCCGCCGGTGTCAAGCTTGGCCCGGCAATCCGCATTCAAGACAGCGGCGGTGCGAACCCAAGACCGCGGTTTGCCAAGACCATGGCTCTTCAAGCCGCCAGCATGCCGATCGCGCCGGGTCAGGTTTCGGCACGCTCGCGCGTCAGCATCGTTTTTTCCATTTATGATTAACGCGACGGTCTGACTTTGCCATTGCAGCTGTACAATACGCTTTCACGCAAAAAAGAAACTTTCGAGCCGTTACAGCCCGATACGGTCGGCATGTATGTCTGCGGCCCGACTGTGTACGACTTCGCGCATATCGGTAACGCACGTCCGGTTGTCGTGTTTGATGTGCTCAACCGTTTATTAAAAAAGCTTTATTCAAATGTAACTTATGTACGCAACATTACCGATGTCGATGACAAGATTAACGATGCGGCAAAAAACTCCGGCGAGGATATTCGCACTATCACGACCCGCACCACACAAGCCTTTCACGAAGATATGGCGGCCCTTGGCGCCGAGCCGCCTGATATTGAGCCGCGCGCGACGGATCATATCGAGGAGATGAAGGCGTTGATCGCGGAACTGATCGAAAAAGGTTTTGCTTATGAAGCCAATGGCCATGTGCTGTTCAACGTACCGTCTTGGGACGATTACGGCCAACTCTCGCGGCGCAATCGAGACGAGATGATTGCCGGTGCGCGCGTCGAGGTTGCGTCGTACAAGAAAGATCCGGCGGATTTTGTCTTGTGGAAGCCGTCCACCGACGATTTGCCGGGCTGGGAATCACCGTGGGGCCGCGGCCGCCCCGGCTGGCACGTCGAATGCTCGGCCATGAGCCAGAAATATCTCGGCGTGACGTTCGATATTCATGGCGGCGGTCAGGATCTGATCTTCCCGCACCATGAGAACGAGATCGCACAAAGCGTGTGCGGCCATGAGGGTCATCCGTTTGTGCGTTACTGGATGCACAACGGTTATCTCATGGTCGAAGGCGAGAAAATGTCCAAAAGCCTCGGCAATTTCTACACCGTTCGCGATTTGGTGACGGAATATCCCGGCGAAGCGATCCGTCTGTTGTTGTTGAAAACCCATTACCGCTCGCCGCTGGATTTTACCAAAGACGGCATCGCCGAAGCCAAACGTGAGCTTGACCGGTTTTATCAGGCGCTACGTCAGTGCCGTGATGCCGATCTGCAAAATGAAGCAGTCGATGAGAATTTTATGGCGGCTTTGCAGGATGATCTCAACACGCCATTGGCGATTTCAAAACTTCACGAGTTGCGCGACGGATTGCCCAATACCAAAGGGGAGCTTTTGGCCTCGGGGAAACTACTCGGGCTTTTGCAGCAAGACCCGGAAGATTGGTTTAAATGGCAGGCGGCGGACTCCGCAGATATTGATGAAACCGTTATTGAAGAGTTGATTCAAAAGCGTATCGAAGCTCGCGCGGCGAAGGATTTTGCCGAGGCGGATCGGATTCGTGACGAACTCGCGGACCAAGGCATCGTTTTGGAAGACGGCCCCGACGGTACAGCCTGGAAACGGGGTTAACGCCTGTAACATTTCTCGAAGACCGTTGGGGCGTTTATCAGTCTTCGGCGAGCCAACGTAGTATAACTGAAACTGAACGGTTCGGATCGCGGTCGATCAACCGTCCGATTTGATGATTCAACTTCGTATTGATTTGCTGCGCGGCACGGGCGATATCGAGCGCGTTTGACGTGCCGATATCGATGGCCTCGTCGTACGGTTGTTCTAGCTCGCGGGTCGATGGGCTCACCATTTTTCTCCCTGGTGTGCCATTATACCAAGCTGATACGAATAGGCGGAGTCTTGTGTTGGTGCGTTGGCTAAGCCCAAGGCTCCAGGGCCATGGCTTCGCGCGCGGCAATCCGCCCGGTAACGAAACATTCCGCAAGATTGCCCCCGCCGACATAGAGAAAGCCGAAAACGCTGCCGAGTTCGCCTGCTTCAAAGAGACGCGAAATCGGCTCGTTGAATGAATTTAAAATTCTTTGTTTGGCGTCATGGCGCGGCCCACCCTGGGTGTTCGAGACCACCGGCCACACCTCGCCGACAACATAAGGCGATGTTTTCAGCGGGACCATCGAGTTGGCTGGGCGGTTGAACGATTGATCGTCGCCCGCATCGCACGCTGCGTTCCAATTATCGAGGGTTTGTTTCAGATCGGCCGGGTTGCAGCCAACAATCCGCGCCAATTCTTCAAGTGTGTTTGCCTGCTTGAGCGTGCCGTTTTTAATTTCTTCGCTATTATCCGCACTCCAGGTAAACGGCTCGACATTAGCATCGTTCGAAACGGGGCCGCCCAACGGATACATCTTGCGCGATTCGTCATCGGCGATCAGATAGGCCGGGATATGCGGGAAGGATTGGGATTCCGGGTCATATGCATCGAGAGGCCGGGCCCCGGTATCCTGCAAATACGGATGGTATTCGTTCATAAACCGCCGTCCGTCGCGGTTCACCAAAATCCATGACATCGCGACGCTGGTATCTTCCATTGTCGGTACCCAGCCCGGCAAGTGCTTGACGCGGATACCGAGTTTGCAGTTCGGATCGGGATGCTTGAAGCCGTATGAGCCGTGCAGGTGCCACATATGCCACAGGTCGGCGCCGACGTCCTGCGCCATACGGATTCCGTCGCCGGTGTTGAAGGTTGTCGAGACCGGACGCACGGGACGGAGCTGCCAGTGTTGAGACTGCATTTCCGGGTCAGCCTCGAAACCGCCGCAGGCAAGAATGACGCCGCGTTCAGCGCCGAGCGCTTTCAGTTCTCCATCGGTGTTCCGGACCCATAAGCCGCGGACCTCGTTGTATTCGTTAGTGATCAGCCGCACGGCCGGTGTCGAATAACGGACCTCAATGCCGCGGGCATCCACATTATCGTGGACGACCTTGAAGAGATTGGGGCCGCGTCTCAATCCTTGTGCTCGCGGGTAGGTTTTTGCCAAATCGAAGCCGGGGACATTATCGATTTCGATATATCCTAGGCTGGCGTGACCCGGGAAGGGGTAGTTGGCCGGCTTGTCGGTGCGAACCAGGACTTCGGCATTATTGGTTTCGGCAAGCTTTCGAATATAGTCCTCGATCTCCGTCATGCCATTGACCAGGGCTTCGAGAGTATCATCGGGTGTGGTGCCGTTATTGGTCGCCTTGAGATAGGCAAGGGTCTCCTCGGGTTTGTTTGTAATGCGGACACCGCCGCCGGCGCACATCGAAATACCGCCGGGAATCGAAGACTTTTCGACAATCAATACCTTGCCGCCTTGATCGGCCGTTTCAATTGCTGCGGCACCGCCGGCGAAGCCGAACCCGGCGACGATGACGTCGTACATTTCATCAAAATTAGTGGTGTAGCGGTCGGGCTGCTGAGGATCAGGCATGTTTTTCAGATTTGTTTTTTTCAGTCATGCTCATTGAAGAATATTATGACCGACTTTGCAAACCCGATTTCATCAAGCCTATGGACACTGTACCAGTTGTGAAGCCTGAAAAGCATTGCTGGTCGCGGGTGTATTTTTTTCATTGTCGACAGTGCTGGCTTTGACGTGGACTGCCCGGATTTCTTTTAATGAAACACTTTGTTTGATCTCGCTTTGCAATTGCAAAATAACAATGTTCGTGTCGACCGATGACGGGTCACCTTTGGCATAATGTAAATTCAAGACACCGATGATCGCGGCTTTGTAACGCGGCATGTAATGGCAGACCGTTTGAACCGCCTCTGCTTTTGTCAGTTCAATGTAAGGTTCAATTCGAATGGATGATTTCCGGTTCAACGGTACGTCGTACGGTTGTAAGGGCAGAATTGATAGAGTCCTATGGCTGGCAGCGGTTTCTAAGTCGACGGCTTTATTCTTGCCAAACCAATCGCCTATCATACTGCCGCCGATCAAAACCGTCGGGACGGCAAGCAACACAACGGCGGCTGCCCACGAAAATACCTTCAGGGTATTACTTTTTTTTATTTTTTTGTTGTTATCAGGGGCTTGTTCGGCGCCACCGGATGATTTTTCAAGAAATTTTGCAATATCCTCATTGCGGGTTGAGGGCTGATTGGGACTCCTGGCCCCGGCACGGGCTCGCCCTGCGGGTTTACGGCGTTGGCCGCTTCGCCGGCTTGAACTGGATCGCCGGGTTGTGTCAGGCCGCCGGCGTGGTGTCGTTCGTCGAACCATATATGATCACCCATATTCATCGAAGTCGCTAAAACAGGGCATTTTGCCGCTAAAACCATGCATATATCCACGATTCAGTAATAAACATATCCGAATTATACTTTCGTATAAACTGGGGTTTACCCGCATATGAAAATCATAATTGTCAGTAAATGGTAAGATTTAAGCCGTTTTTTTGCGATAGATACATGGCCCGGGTATTCGATTATCATGGGCGGTGCCGTGATTAACCTGGAGCCGTTATCATGCCTGACCCTGTAAAACATGCTGTTTCTGTCCTCAATGACGCTTTAGAGCGTGATTCAGAGGCCATTACGCGGCTGGTGAACCTCCGAGTAGACTGTAATGACCGTTTGGCGGCTCATGCGACTATCCAAGTCGCCGATTATGCCGGTATTCATAAAATCGGCGTGTTAGGCCTGTTGAACGCGGCTTTGGCCAACAGCCCGAGCGGTGTGATTGGTGCGAAGGGCAGGGTCAATGCCGATACTGGCCTGTTTGTCGAAATCAAACAATTCGTCGATTTGCGCGCGGGTAAATTGGACGAACTAGCCTAGGCTATTCCGTCATTAGCCGAGAAGCGTATCGATTCCTTTTTGATTAATGGTCCGGCGGCTGCCGTTCACGATGCCGCCGGCACGCCCGATGAGGGCTTGAAACGTTTGATTCGATTCCTGAATGATATACCGAAGCCGGTCCATATCACCATCGGCAATGAGTTTTTCAACCTCAAGACGGACCCGCTCGACCAGGCGGTTGATTGTTTTGATGGTTTCTTCAAAAGGGCGTTTAAATTCCGGCGGTACATGATCATAGGCTTCAATCGCAAGGTCTTTTTCCTTAAAAACACTATCGCGAAAATGATCCTGATACGATTTCGGTTACCATTCCTGCACCATATCCATCATGTCGGGCATATCGGGGATCATTTCGAGCAGCATCACCACTTCGTTAAAGTGGTTCAAATAGTCAGTTGCCAACAACGTTTGACTATTGATGGTTGTGCCTTCGGTTTTGGCGCAAAGCTCTTGATAGGCTTCATCGTCGAACGCCGTGACAGTGCTGGAAGCGGCGGTATTTTGCATGACCGCGGGATTATGATGAAGGGACGAAACCAAGGCAAGCTGTGGTTTTTCCTAGTTGTTTTTCGGAAATCCTTGAGTTGCAGGGCTTTTTTGGGCATTCTCCCGCCCTTCCCCCGGCATGGGCCGGGTTGCATGTGAAAGCCGGCCAGGATGAGTGATAAACGGGTCTATTTGTTTGACACGACCTTGCGCGACGGTGCGCAAACCCAGGGCGTCGACTTCAGCTCGGCGGATAAGACCGCTATTGCCGAAGAGCTTGACCGGCTCGGTATCGATTATATCGAAGGCGGCTGGCCCGGTGCTAATCCAACCGATGATGCCTTTTTTGCCAAACCGCCAACATTAAAAGGCGCCAAGTTGACGGCCTTCGGCATGACCCGGCGTGCCGGGCGCAGCACCGAAAACGACCCCGGCCTGAATGCGATCCTTGATGTTAAGACCGCTGCTGTTTGCATGGTCGGCAAGACATGGGATTTTCATGTCGATGTCGCGTTAAACATCTCCAATGATGAAAACGTAGCCATGATCCGTGACAGTGTCAAAATGGCGGCAAAGAAAAAAGACGAAGTTATGTTCGATGCCGAGCATTTCTTCGACGGCTATAAAGCCAATCCAAAATTTGCCATGGAATGTTTAAAGGCTGCTTATGACGCGGGCGCGCGCTGGATCGTTTTGTGCGATACCAATGGCGGCACGCTGCCCCATGAGATCGAGGAAATTGTCACCGCGGTCGCAAAGGAAATTCCCGGCGATCATCTCGGCATTCACTGTCACGATGATACGGGCAATGCGGTTGCCGGCAGCCTGGCGGCCGTGCGTGCCGGTGTGCGGCAAATTCAAGGGACACTCAATGGCTTGGGTGAACGGTGCGGCAACGCCAATTTGATATCCATTATTCCGTCGCTGATTTTGAAGATGGGGTTTGAGACTAATGTGTCGGCGGATCAGCTCACCCATCTCTCCCATATCTCACGCATGGTCGATGAACGCCTGGGCCGTACGTCGAATCAAGGCGCGCCGTATGTCGGCGATCGCGCCTTTGCCCATAAAGGCGGACTGCATGTTTCTGCGATAGAAAAAGATCCACAATGCTACGAGCACATCAACCCCGAAACGGTAGGTAATGTGCGGCATATTGTTGTCTCCGACCAGGCGGGTCGCTCAAATATTCTAGCGCGGTTTCGCGAGATCGGCCTCGAGATCGATCCAAAAAACCCGAAAATCTCATCTCTCGTGGATGAAGTGAAAGAACAGGAGTTTGCGGGTTACGCTTATGACGGTGCCGAGGCGAGTTTTGAGCTTCTTGCCCGGCGGGCACTTGGTGACGTGCCGGATTATTTCAAGTTAGCGAGCTTTCGTGTGATCGATGAGCGGCGTTGGAACGCAAAAGGTGAATTGATCACGCTTTCGGAAGCAACAGTACGTCTCGAAACCAATCATCACCAAACCATGGCGGTGGCCGAAGGCAACGGGCCAGTGAATGCGTTGGACGCAGCTTTGCGCCAGGTGTTGACGCCGGTTTATCCCGAACTCGAGGATATGCAGCTGATCGATTACAAAGTTCGTATTCTTACGCCGGGCGAAGGCACGCGCGCGGTCACACGGGTGATGATCGAATCGGCGGATGGTAAAGGCGAGCATTGGTCCACTGTCGGCGTATCGCCAAACGTGATTGATGCATCCTACAATGCCTTACGTGACGCTATTGTCTTTAAATTATATAAAGCCGGTATTGAGGCGCGCCACCAATAGGGCGCCATACGATATGTAATGAACCCAATGGCCGGTACGGACTCCACACAAACTTCTTTGACAACGGTATCAGATGGCGGCCCCGTGATCGTTTTGGTCGAGCCGCAGCTGGGTGAAAACATCGGCATGGCGGCACGTGCGATGCTCAATTGCGGACTCTCGACCTTGCGTTTGGTCCGGCCTCGGGATGATTGGCCGAACCGGCATGCGGTATCGGCATCAGCGGGAGCGACCAATGTCATCGACGCCGTGGAGTTATTCGATACAACGGCCGAAGCGATTGCCGATTGTCGGGCCGTTTATGCGAGTACGGCGCGATCGCGCGACATGACCAATGAAATCCTAACCCCGCGGGCGGCGGCCAAAAACATGGCGGCGTACGCAGCGCAAAAAAGCAGAGTTGGGGTTTTATTTGGTAAGGAATCAAAGGGGTTAACCAACGATGACATCGCCCTTTCTGATGCGATTATTCACGTGCCGCTTAATCCGGCGTTTACATCGTTAAATATCGCCCAAGCCGTTTTCGTCGTTGCCTACGAATGGTTTCAGACTGTGCACGATGCTGAAGCAAACGTTTTTGCGATGCCGAAAGAAACCCGCCCCGCCAATAAACAGGAACTGCTCGGTCTCTTCGAACATTTAGAAAGTGAATTGGATGCTTGCGGGTTTTTGCGTGTGAAAGAAAAGCGCCCGATTATGGTGCGCAATATCCGGAACATTTTTCAGCGTGCTGCGATGACGGAACAGGAGGTTCGCACCCTGCGCGGTGTGATCAAAGGGCTCACATCAATGCCGCGTACGGTCAAAAACAAAGACGAAAATTAATTTAATTCAGCTGCCAAATGGCGCCGTTCAAAACAGCAGCGTAGGCCGTCCAGAATAGATACGGCAAAAATAAAAGCCCCGCGCGGATATCGATCCGCCAGAACTGAATAGTAGTGAGCAAAACCGCAACCCAAAGTGCAAGAATTTCAATAAACGCCACGCCAATTTTTTTTGCGCCGAAGAAAATCACCGACCAAAGCAAATTTAGAACAAGCTGTATCGCGAAATAGGTGAGGGCGGTTCTTCGGACTTCATCTTGTGCTGCGCGCCAGACTAAAAAACCGGCCAGCGCCATCATCATATAAAGGGTATTCCAAACAGGTGCGAACACACCATCCGGGGGCGTAAATGCGGGTTTGTTCAGGGTTTGATACCAAGTGCCGACGGAAGTTGCGGTTATAGCCCCGCCAATGGCGGCGACGGTAAAGCACACGGCAATAAAACTGCCGAGGGCAAACCAAATCGGACCGCCCGGTCCTTTCGGTTGATAGAATATCATAATGCCGGCCTTACAGTTCAGCCGCTTTAAGAAGTTGTTCCGCCGATTTTTTAGCCTGCATCGCGGCATCCTTTTGATTGCCGACATAATACATCACCACGGCCCCCTCCATTAAAAGCGTAAGCCCCTGTCCAAGAAGATCAGGGTTTTTAAAACCAGCTTTTTCCGCCAAGTCGGTTATGTACTTAACGACAAGCCGTTTATTTTCGGCACAGATGACATGAATCGGACTTTCAGCTTCAGGAAACTCGGCCGCGGCATTGATAAACATGCAACCGGAAAAATCGCGGGTTCCAAACCATTCATCCAACGTATCGAAAATGGCGAGCAATTGTTTGCGGGGCTCCTTCGCGCGGCTTTCAACACCTTGCATAAACATGTTGCGAAAGATTTCGTCCCTTTTGCGAAGCGCGGCCAGGATGAGTTCGTCCTTGGACTTGAAGTGTTTATAGAGGGTCATCTTGGCGACCCCGGATTCGGTTAGGATTTTATCGATTCCGGTGGCGTGAAAGCCGTCCCGATAAAACAGATCAATCGCCGTATCCACCAGCTGTTCGCGTTTCGTTGAGGGCATATTGCGGTCCTAATATTGACATACAGGTATGTCTATTAAATATACAAAATTAATAATAAAATCAAGACATTGGTTGCAAGGCCGTCGTTGATTATAACCTGATAATCTAAAATACAACAATAAAATCAATGAGTTATATATGTATCCCGGCCTTCAAACGGGACACATATTTAAGGCTTGACAAAACAGACAAGTCTGTCTATATTAACTCCATTCAAGCAATCCTCCCCCTGAGACCAGGCCCTGGGAGAACGAAAAGGAGACCCAAGCGATGAAATTTTCAAAAGCGGTATGGAGCGCACTGACATCGGCCTTGATCGTCTTTTTTGTGACCTCAGAGGCTTGGTCTCAATCTTCGGAGAAAAACAGCCCATTGGTGTGCGCCCCACGGGACGCGGCTATCGCTGAATTGTCCGGCCATTTCAACGAACAAGTGATTGGCCGGGGTTTGAGCACAAACGGACAAGCCATGTTGGAAATCTACAAAAGTAATGGTGGTTCGTGGACGGTCATTGTCACAGACGCCAAAGGCGTGAGTTGTGTTCTCGCTAATGGTCAAGTTTGGATCGTTACCCAAACGAACAATGACAAATACGTTTTTGCCAAATCACGAAAATAGGTAACCGACATGACGAAAACCAAAAAAACAAAACTGAATATCATTATGGTGGTTTCGTCATTGATATTGCTCGGAAGTCTACTCTTCACATCACAAACATAAATTAACTTTTAAATAAGGAGACTACCATGACACGCATTCAAGCCATCGATCCCAAGAACGCTCAAGGCCAAGTTAAGGAGCAATTGGACGGAGTTCAAAAATCCCTCGGACTCGTTCCCAATATTATCGCAACGATTGCACAATCGCCGGCGGCTTTGGAATCATACCTTGCGACCGGCAAGGCACTTTCAGGCGGAAAGCTCGATGCAAAATTACGAGAACAAATTGCTTTAGCCGTTGCTGGCGAAAACACATGCGATTATTGCGCGACGGCCCACACGGTACTCGGCAAAATGGCCGGCGTCGACGAAATCGAACTTGTGCGCAACCTCAAGGGCGAATCCGCGAACCCTCAAATTCAAGCGGCGTTGAAGTTTGCGAAAACGGTCGTCGAAAAACGCGGCTTCGTAACGGACCAAGAGCTGCAACAAGTGCGGGATGCCGGTTATGACGACGGCGAGGTTGTCGAAATCATTGCGCATGTCGCTCACAACATCTTCACAAACTACTTCAACCATATCGCTGGTACCGAAATCGATTTTCCGGTTGTCGATACGGGTGAAAAAGCAAAAGCCGCGGCCTAATGCCGTGACTTCTGGGCCGCCGTGTCTCTGCCCCCAGTCCTCCCCCCGAACGGCACGGCGGCCTCTTTCTTTTAAGGATTTGAGCCATGAGCGAATTGATCAGCGATATTGCCTTTACCCCGGCTGTAAAAGCCGTGCAGGAACGTAAAGGGTCCCGCCAAGGATATGCTGCGATGGAAGCCAAAGGCGGTTGGGTCAATGTGATTTCAAATGAACTCAAGGACTTTATCGCCGATCGAAATTCGTTTTACTTGGCAACGTCTACTGCCGACGGTCAGCCTTATATACAACACCGTGGCGGCAAAAAGGGCTTCCTCAAAGTCCTCGATGAACGAACGCTTGCTTTCGCCGACTTTAAAGGAAACCGCCAGTATATTTCGACCGGCAATGTCACGGAAAATGATAAGGCGTATATCTTCCTGATGGATTATGCCAACCGCCGCCGGATTAAGATATGGGGCACGTTGAAGGTCATTAATAACGACCCGGCATTATTAAAGTCTCTCACCGATACCGATTACAACGGTAAACCCGAACAAGCCATGGTGTTTACCGTGACCGCTTGGGATGTGAACTGCCCGCAGCACATTCCGCAACTGTTCGATCAAGAGCAGG
>CALINB010000078.1 GCA_938045325.1 uncultured Rhodospirillales bacterium
GGTGCCGACCGCCAGTTCGCTCATTCAATTTGTTGTTGGCGCCAAGGCCGTGAAATACGACTTTGCCGATTTTGTACCCGTACTGACTTCGCCCCTCGGCGTCATCATATACAGCTCGCCGAAACTCGGCGTTAAAACCGGCGAAGGCGAGAAGCTGACCGGTAAGAATCTCAATTTCGGTAGCCGCAAACCAACCGGTTCCGAACTGCCAGTTATCGTCGGCTTCGATCTGCTCAATTATAAAATCAAATTCATCGGCGGTCTCAGCCGGGGCAAGGCTCGCCAGGCATTCGCGCGCGGTGAAACCAATCTAAACTACGACACCACTACATCATGGTCGAAGAAAGTCGTGCCTCTGGTAAACAAGGGCAAGGCCGTGCCGCTATTCACATACGGCTCTTCCAAAATCCGGACGGCACCATTGTCCGTGATCTGGCAATTCCGCATGTACCGACCTTCTTCGAGATTTACAAAAAAGTTCACGGTAAGGAGATCGGCGGCCTTGAGGGTAAAACCCTCAAGGCACTGTTTAAGGCCCGCGTTATGGCGAGCAAAATGATTGTCCTGCCGAAGAAGACCAAAAAGGACATTCTCGAGGCCTATCACGTTGCCATGGCCAAAGTCGTCAAGGACCCGGTCTTCACCTCCAAGCAGGGTAAGAAAATCATGGGGCCCTTTACGCAATTGCTGCGCGACGACGCGATGCGAGCCATGCAAAACGCCGCCACCCTTGGCCCCGACACCAAAAAGTGGCTGCGGAATTGGCTCACGACGAAATACGGCGCGTTCCTGAAGAAAAAGAAGAAGAAAAAGAAGAAGGAATAGTCGTAACCGTTTTAACGTTCATCGATAAAATAACCGGCGGCCCCTCTTCAGACGGGCCGCCGAATTTTTATGTACTCACGATCACGGCCCCGGTGTGTCGGGGAGCGGGATGAATTCGGTTTCGTCCGGGACCGGATCGAACTTGCCCGCTTGCCAATCGGCTTTGGCTTGCTCGATACGTTCTTTGTCGGACGACACCAAATTCAACCAGATGTAACGCGGGCCGTCCATGGCGGCCCCACCGAGCAGCATCAACCGGCTTGGCGCGCCCGCTTTAATGGTAGCCGCCTCGCCCGGTTTCAAGACCGCCATCGTGCCGGCCTCGACTTCGGTGCCGTCGATCTCGATACAACCCTCGACGAGATAAACCGCGCGTTCTTCAGCATCAGCATCGAATGGGATCGACGCCCCACCGTTCATTGCAACATCGGCGTAAACCGTTTCCCAATGGGTTTCGACCGGGGATGTTTCGCCGAACAGCGTGCCGGTGATGACGCGCGCGGTGACGCCCGGTTCCTCGATTTGCGGCAAGACATCGGTCGTATAGTTCGCGAATGCGGGTTCGGTTTCCTCGTGGCTTTTCGGCAGCGCGACCCAGGCCTGAATGCCGAACAAATTAAATTCCTTATCACGATACTCATCAGACGTACGCTCGGAGTGCACGATCCCCTTCCCAGCCGTCATCCAGTTCACTTCGCCCGGCAGAATTTGCAAAGCCGTTCCCAAACTGTCGCGGTGCATGAGCTCGCCGTCAAAAAGATAAGTAACCGTGGAAAGGCCGATATGCGGATGCGGGCGAACATCGATACCATGGCCCGCTTTGAGGTTATTGGGCCCCATTTGATCGAAAAAGATAAACGGCCCGACCATTTGACGTTTGGCAAACGGCAGCACGCGCATGACCTCGAAGCCGCCGAGATCGCGTTTGCGGGGTTTGATTTCAAGTTCGATGATATCGCTCATGGGCTTTCCTTTCTCATCACTAATCAGATAAGAAACGGCCCGAAAGAATTCGAGCTAATTTTTTTGACGATCAACGCGTCGACCGCCGTGGCACCCTGCCCCTTCGCATGCACGATGAAAGGGTTGAGGTCGATAGACTCGATACTGTCTGCGTTCGCCGCGGCAATTTCCGATAACGTGACCAAGGCTTGCGCGAGCGCCTCTTTATCCGCCGGCGGCAGGCCACGCGCGCCGTCCAAAATCGCAGCGCCCTTAATCTCGCCGATCATCTTATGCGCCTCATCAAGGTCAAACGGCGCGACCCGGAACGTCACGTCCTTCATCACCTCGACGAAAATGCCGCCCAGGCCGAACATAACGACCGGGCCGAACACCGGGTCCTGCGACGTGCCGAGGATGGCTTCAACGCCTTTAGGCGCCATCGCCGCGACGATGACGCCGTCCAGTTTGGCGTTGGGTTCGGCTTTGCCGGCGCGTTCCATGATGTCGTCGAACGCGGCCTCAACCTGATCGTCGTTGTTGAGTCCCAGCACCACGCCGCCGATCTCGGATTTATGCTGGATGTCGGCAGACGCGATCTTGAGCGCGACCGGATAGCCGATGTCTTTCGCCGCCATCGATGCCGCTTCGGGAGACGTGACGAGTTTCTCTCCGATCACCGGAAAACCCGCGTTCCCCAAGAGTTGCTTGGCTTCGTATTCGTTGAGCGCGTGACCGGGCAGCGCGAGTTTCGCGCTTGCGCTCGGCGCGGCGCGTGCCACCGATTTCTGTGCAAAAGTTTCTTTATATCCAGCCAAGGCCGCCATCGCATCCACCGCGCGGGTCGGCTCGTCGATCAGGATATAGCCGAGCGCTTCCAGTTCTTCACGGATGTCGGGCGGGATGAACGAGCACAGCGTGATCAGCGCGTCCGGGTGATGGGCGCGCACGTTTTTAAACGTCTCGAACATCGGCCCGCGTAGGGCTTCGGAATAAAAGACGTTGGTGAGAAAGACGACGATGGCGTCGTAACCGCCGTCGGTGAGCATGATATCGAGGTTTTTCTCCAACAACTCGGGCTGGGAGATGATCTGCGCGGTGACGTCGACCGGATTACCAACACCGGCATAGGGCAGCACTTCTTTGAGTTTTTTCGCCGCAATTTCCGGCATGGGGGCGACGTCGAGACCCCGCTCGATGGCCCGGTCCGCCATCAGGATACCGACGCCACCGGAGATACTGGCCGAAGCGAACTTCTTGCTCGACGGAAATTTCTTGAACGACGCCGCGTAGGCGACATCGAAAAACTCGTCGATCGTGTGCGCCCGGTGCACGCCGTATTGCTTGAATACGCTATCGAAGATGGCATCGCCGCCCGACAGCACGGCCGTGTGGGACGCCGCCGCTTTTTGTCCGACCTCGGAGGCACCCACCTTCACGATCACCATGGGTTTTTCGTTCTCGCGCGCCAAGGCCAAGGCCTCGAATAGTTTGTCCCGGTCCTGGCAGCCTTCCATATAGCCCATGATCACGTCTGTCGCGGGGTCGGTCGCGAGATAGGCCAGGCAATCGGAAAATTCCACATCGCAATCATTACCGGTGGTCGCCCAGGCGCTCAGGCCCAAACCGCGCCGCGCGGCCAATGTGTAAGCGTGAGCGGCGAACGCGCCGCTTTGGCTGACAATGCCGATATTCCCGGGCTTGGGCGGATTTTCCTCGACCGCAATCGTAAACGTATTGATGGATTGTCCGAGCGCTTCGCCGTTATCCCCTTCGATGCCCGCGATGTTCATAATGCCGAGGCAGTTTGGCCCTAGAATCCGCATGCCGCTTTCCCGGGATATTTCCGTGATGCGGTTTTGCAGATCGCGGCCCTTTTGCCCGATCTCGGCGAAACCGGAGCTGAAAATGCAGGCCGATTTTACCCCCCGCTCGACACACTGCTCGAGCGTCGGCACGACCAATTCGGCGGGCAGGCAGACCAACGCCTGATCGACGCCTTCAGGCAGATCGGACGCGGCCGCATACGATTTTAACCCCTGCACGTCATCGGCGCGCGGGTTCACCGGATAGATCGGCCCTTTGAAATATTGCTTGAGATAGTGGACCGGCCGACCACCGAT
>CALINB010000079.1 GCA_938045325.1 uncultured Rhodospirillales bacterium
CGATGCATTATTCGATAACTACACCAAAGATATCGGTACGCCCGAGGTGGTCGCTTACAACCCGAGTTACCGGGTGCGCGGCCCGTTCACTGAACTGGACCGCGATGAAGTCAAACAAACGCTGTTAACGACCGCATACGGCGGCTTCCTGATCGGCCAGGCGGCAGCCAAACTGATGCAGGCCGCCGGACATGGAACGATTTTATTTACCGGCGCGTCCGCATCCGTTAAAGGCTACGCGCAATCCGCCCCCTTCGCGATGGGCAAGTTCGGCCTGCGCGGACTCGCGCAAAGCATGGCACGTGAACTGCAACCGCAAAACATTCACGTCGCCCACTTTGTGATCGACGGCGGCATCGAACGTGAAAATGACCCGCGCTCAAACCACGGCAAAAACGGCTTGCTCGCGCCGGATGAAATCGCGAAGTCCTATCTATACGTGCACCGCCAGCACCGCTCCGCCTGGACCTGGGAAATCGAGCTCAGGCCGTGGGTGGAAAATTTTTAGATTACGCTTTCGGCAAGTACCGTTCGTAGTCGAGGCTTTTGCGGCATACCAGCAAATCGAACACGATCCGGAAATACAGCAGCACCTCGCGCCAGCGTTTCAGCCAAACGCCGATAAAGCGCCTGTTCATGGATTTACCGAGCGGCAGAATGTCGTAATCGAACAAATTGTTGAGCGCGAGAAAAAGGAACACGTAGCGTTTATCGGCATCCCTCACCCGGAACCGCACCCGCTTGCTAATGCCGAGCGAGTTCCAGTTCCGCATGGCGATGCATTCCTGAAAGATACGGCTGGCGGTATTGAATTGGATCGGGTTCGCCTCGTCCGTTACGGAATCGACGTACCGAAACGTGCCGCGATAGACATCGATCTCAAACGCGCGCGCATTCCCACCGGCGTGCACGATAAACGTCACCGGGTGGTTCTTGAAAATCCGGCGCAGCAGCCATGGTGAGCCACGATGCAACCCTTCAACGTAACGCTGCAGCAAGCGGTCCTTGAATTCGTTTTTGGCTTCCGCCTCACGGTTGCGCGCCAGCGTGGGCTCCTTTGCATCGCGATAATCGGCCAGGCGTTGCTTGAAGTTGCTGTACCAGTCCGCGTCGTGAATATTGAAACCCTTTTCGCTATCCCAGGAATCCCCCGGCGCCATAATCATGCATTCGGGCGTATTAATGCCATTATCTTCAAAAAACCGTTTTACATCAGGCGCGAAATTGATCGCATCATTGAAGCGGAACGTTTCTTCATGCAGATAACAATGGTTGGAGGCGAACGGAATGGCATAGCGCGCCCCGCTCGCCTTTGCAAAAGCCGCGAACTCACGATTGTATTTTTCCAAGTCGTCGATATGGCCGAACTCCCGGTCCGTGATTTCGTAACACAAGCGCGAATTGGCGGACGAATGGCTGCGCAGCACAAAATCAATGTTGGGATGATCGCGTAAAACCTGCTTGAGCGGCCCGCCCATAATTTTTGCGTCATTGGCATTTAAAATTGTGACGCCGCCTGATTGAATAACTAAAACCGAGTCGGGAAACACGCCGAACTGATAACTGGTGACGGTCAGATCCTCTCCGAGTTGAAACGGCTCGCCATGAGCCAATTCCGTGATGTTGTTCGCGCCCAGTTTTTCCAAATCACCGATCAAGCGGCGGTCCGGCAGACGCGGCACCAGAATGTGCCGATCCAGGCCCAACTTTTTCAGGCTGACACCGTGAAAATGATCCCAATGCAAATGAGTGAGATAAATGAAATCAGGCTTGAGGGTGTCGACCAAACCGTCCGGAATCGGCGGATAGTTCCACCATGACCGCCAATAGGCGCTACCCACGACCCACGGGTCGGTCAATAAAGTCGTGTCGGGCGTGCTGACTTCGAGACAGGCATGAGAAAGGATGCGAAATTGCATGAGGCCAGTCTACAGGAAGCTGGGGCTATTCACTAAAATATATTCAATTTGCCGGTATGGATGCCGTACAACGTTACGATGATAAAAACGACTAAACTAATAACGAAATAAAGCTGCAATCCGCTCATGATGCTTTCCTGTCCGCTTGCTTGACGATACCGTTGTATTGCTCCCGAATGTAATCCGCCGTCGGGCGTTCCGCAAAGAATTTTAGCCACAGGCGCACTACATGCCGCCGTTTTTCCCGTTCAGGAAAGTCCACAAAGGCGCTACGACCGTGCATGATGGTGTAGTTGTTTACGAATTGGATGTCGCCGGGCTGCATATCCATTTCAAGCACAAAAGCCGGATCTTCGGCCACCGAGTCGAAATATTGTAACGCTTCCATCTCGAAATCACCGAACGGCTCCTTGCCGCTGTCGATGGCTTTTTGCACCGTGTTGCGCCGTATCGAACAGCTCAGCACACCGTCGGTGACACTAAAGACCGGTTCTTTCCATGTTTTTATCTCACCGACTTCTTCGATGTAGATATATGGCACGCCTTCATATAACGGCGGCAAATATTCCGGGTGTTCGGCAAGAATTTTATTATGAACGGCGCCGGAGCTGACGATTTGGCTCATACCCCCTTCTTTGGCTTTGCGTAAACACAACAACGACGTCATATCCGCGCGATCGACATGAAAGCGCAAACGGGTGTTGGTTTGATAACCGCGGGTGCGCACTTCCGAAGGATCCTTTTCGTGATCGAACACATGGCCCAACAGATCGCCGTAGGCGTTTTGCGACACTTTCGTTCCCAGGTGCGTGCCGATGCCCCATTTGATCATAAAGACTTCTTCGTCCGTGTAGTTTTCGACCGGAATGCCGCGTAGCAGCGCAAATCCGCGACCTGTGCGCACTTCGTTTTCCAATTTGGCCAAAAACGGCGCCAACACCGGTAAGGGGAAATCGTCTTTTTTCACATCTGCCATCGCTAAACCGCGCTGTTGAACCCCGCGCAAGGACTGATCGAGATCAGCAATCTCATCCGCGCTTAGGACATGAATCCACGCATCCGTTTGGCGCATATCGCCGCCCATCCAAGCGCTTGCATCGGTGATGTGTTGGTCGAAAATTTCTGCCGCCATATCTCGCTCCGAAAACGTATGTTACGACGATATATTCCATTCCGCACAGCTACAAGCCAAGAGAAAACGTTATAAAACGCTTAAACTTGATCGCAATCAAAATAAAACAGGCCATTTATATGCTTATCTAAACCCGTCGTGATTCTCGGCACAGAAATCAAGGGGAGTAGATGGTTATG
>CALINB010000080.1 GCA_938045325.1 uncultured Rhodospirillales bacterium
ATGTAGGACTTGATGAGTTCTTCGGCGATCTGCACCGTGTTCAATGCAGCCCCCTTGCGCAGGTTATCGGCGACGACCCATATATTAAGACCGTTTTTGACCGTCGGGTCCTTGCGGATACGGCTGACATAAACCGGATCCTCACCGGCGCATTCCTGGGGCGTCACATAGCCCTCGTCGGCGCGATGATCGACAACGACGATACCCGGGGCGTTTTTCAGGGCCTTGCGGGCTTCTTCTTCGCTGATCGGTTTGGCGAATTCGATGTTCACCGCTTCGGCGTGACCGATGAAGATCGGCGCGCGCACGCATGTCGCCGTGACATCGATATCCGGATCGAGAATTTTCTTGGTTTCGGCCACCATTTTCCATTCTTCTTTAGTGGAACCGTCATCCATAAAAATATCGATATGCGGGATCACGTTGAAGGCAATTTGCTTGGTAAAGTTCTTCCGAAGCTTCTCTGCCGGCTCGTTAACATAAATGCCGCGGGTCTGATTGAACAACTCGTCCATCGCGTCCTTGCCGGCGCCGGACACTGATTGGTAAGTCGATACCACAACGCGCTTAATTTTCGCGAGATCGTGCAGCGGCTTCATCGCCACCACCATTTGAATGGTCGAGCAATTCGGATTGGCAATGATATTGCGCTTGGTATAACCGGCGATCGCCTGCGGGTTTACTTCCGGCACGATCAACGGCACATCCGGGTCCATGCGAAAATGCGACGTGTTGTCGATGACGACGGTACCCGCCTTGGCGGCACGCGGACTGTGTACGGCGGAAACCTTCGCGCCCGGCGAGGACAACGCAAGATCGACGCCCTTGAAATCGAAGGTCGCGAGATCATGGACCTTGAGGACATCGTCTTCGCCATAGGAAATTTCGCGCCCGACGGAGCGTTCCGAAGCGAGTGCAATCACTTCATCGGCCGGAAACTCCCGTTCGGCCATGATCTGCAAAATTTCGCGCCCGACATTGCCGGTCGCGCCGATAACGGCGACTTTGTAACCCATTGTCCTTCACTCCTGAATTGAGGGCCTTCACATACGCGCCTTAGCCCCAATTTTCAAGAATTTCCCGGCGATTCCGGGGAAATACGAACTATGCGGCGAGTTTATCGAGTTCGGCTAAGAGGGCTTCACCCATTTCCGCGGTCGAAATCTCTTTCTTACCCGCTTCCATGATGTCCGCCGTGCGCAGGCCCGCGTTGAGCACGTTCTGCACGGCCTGATCGATCAAGTCAGCGTCGTCCATCATGTCGAAGGAATAGCGCAGGCACATCCCGAAGCTGAGTAATGTCGCCAGCGGATTGGCTTTGCCTTGCCCCGCGATATCGGGGGCGGAACCGTGCACCGGTTCGTACATGGCGTGACGGCAGCCCGAGGAATCGGCTTCGCCCAAGGAGGCCGACGGCAACATGCCGAGCGAGCCCGTGCACATGGAGGCTTCGTCCGAAAGGATATCGCCGAACAAGTTATCGGTCACAATGACATCAAACTGTTTCGGGTTGCGCACCAACTGCATCGCCGCGTTATCGGCGTACATGTGGGTGAGCTCGACGTCGGAAAATTCTTCTTCGTGTAATTTCGTGACTTCCTCGCGCCACAACACGCCCGCTTCCATGACGTTGGCTTTTTCCGCCGAGCACAAACGGTTTGAGCGCTTACGCGCTAATTCAAATCCGACGCGCGCAACACGTCTGATCTCGTTTGTCGTGTAGACTTGCGTGTTGATACCGCGGCGCTGACCGTCGGGCAGTGTTTCGATGCCGCGCGGGTCACCGAAGTAAATGCCGCCGGTGAGTTCGCGCACGATCATAATGTCGAGGCCTTTGACCACGTCGAGTTTCAAGGTGGACGCCTCGGCCAGCGCATCGAACACCACCGCCGGGCGGAGGTTGGCAAACAGGTCCATCTCCTTGCGCAAACGCAAGAGGCCGCGTTCAGGTTGCACCTCGAACGGCAACGTTTCCCATTTCGGGCCGCCGACAGCGCCCAACAACACCGCATCGACGCCAAGCGCTTCGTTCATGGTTTCATCGGCGAGCGGCGTGCCGTGCGCATCGTACGCACTGCCGCCAACGAGGCCCTCGGTGATATCGAAACTCACCGTACGGCGCTTATCCATCCAATCGATGACGCGTTTCACTTCGCCCATCACTTCGGGGCCGATCCCGTCGCCGGGCAACATCAACAGTTTCTTATTCGCGGGCATGCGTCCGCTCCCTCTCTCGTTCGTGTGATTGTTATTTACGTATTTAGACTATGATGCGCTCAGCCAGGGCTGGGCGGCTTGTTGTTTGGATTCATACGTATCGATCTTATCGACCTTCTTCATCGTGAGACCGATATCGTCGAGACCCTCAAGCAGGCACTCTTTTAAGAACGGATGCAGATCGAATTTGATCACGCCGCCGTCCGGGCCGGTAATTTCCTGCTTCTCAAGGTCGACCGTCATGGTGGCGTTGGCACCGCGCTCCGCGTCGTCCATCAGCTTGGCGACATCTTCCTTCGGCAGCTTGATGGGCAGGATACCGTTCTTGAAACAGTTGTTATAGAAAATATCAGCGAAGCTTTCGGAGATCACGCAGCGGATACCGAAATCCAGCAACGCCCAAGGCGCGTGTTCGCGCGAGGACCCGCAGCCGAAGTTTTCGCCGGCGACGATGATTTTGGACTCCCGGTAAGCGGGTTTGTTCAAAACGAAATCTTCGATCTCGTTGCCGTCGTCGTCATAGCGCAATTCGAAAAACAGCTGCTCGGCATAACCGGTACGCTTAATGCTTTTGAGAAACTGTTTCGGGATGATCATATCCGTGTCGATGTTAATCATCGGCATGGGAGCCGCGACACCGGTGAGGGTTGTGAATTTTTCCATCATCCGTCTCCTATTTCATCATCTCGCGGACATCGCTGAGACGCCCGTTGATTGCCGCCGCCGCCGCCATCGCCGGGCTGACGAGATGTGTTCTCCCGCCGCGGCCCTGACGGCCTTCGAAATTACGGTTCGAGGTGGACGCGCAACGCTGGCCCGGCTCCAACCGGTCATCGTTCATGGCGAGGCACATCGAGCAACCCGCCTCGCGCCATTCGAAGCCGGCTTCGATAAAAATTTTATCCAGGCCTTCTTGTTCAGCCTGTTCTTTGATCAAGCCCGAGCCCGGCACGACGAGTGCGTTGACGTGGGATGCCACTTTGCGGCCTTTGGTAACCTCGGCCGCCGCACGCAGGTCTTCAATGCGCGAATTGGTGCACGAACCGATAAAAGCACGATCAATTTTGACTTCCGTCAGCGGCGTGCCCGGCTTCAAATCCATGTATTCGAGCGCACGCTCCATTTTCTGGCGCTTGCCTTCATCGCTTTCGTTCGCGGGATCGGGCACGCTTGCGGTAATCGGCGCTTCGTCCTGCGGGCTCGTGCCCCAGGTCACTTGCGGCGCGATGTCCTTGGCATCGAGTGTCACTTCGGTGTCGTATTTCGCACCCTCGTCGGACGGCAGTGTCTGCCAATACGCAACCGCTTGCTCCCAGGCACCGCCTTTCGGTGCCATCGGACGGCCCTTCAGGTACTCATACGTCGTCTCGTCGGGCGCCACCAAACCGGCACGCGCGCCTGCTTCGATTGTCATGTTGCACACCGTCATACGGCCATCCATTGAGAGCCCACGCACGACGGAACCGGCATATTCGACGACATGGCCGGTGCCGCCGGCGGTGCCGATTTTACCGATGATTGCCAAAATCACGTCTTTCGCGGTCACGCCGAAACCCAATTCACCATCGACGGTAATACGCATATTCTTAGCCGGCTTTTGCAGCAATGTTTGCGTCGCCAATACATGTTCGACCTCGGAGGTCCCGATACCGAAAGCGAGTGCGCCGAAGGCACCGTGGGTCGCGGTATGGGAATCGCCGCACACGATCGTTGCGCCCGGCAACGTGAAACCCTGTTCCGGGCCGATTACATGCACAATGCCTTGGCGGATATCGTCCATGTCATAAAGCGTGACACCGAAATCCTTACAATTTTGCTGCAACGCTTCGACTTGAATGCGGGACTCTTCATTTTCGATGATTCCCGAAGAACGATCCGTGGTCGGCACATTGTGATCGGCAACCGCCAGCGTTAAGTCCGTACGCCGGACTTTGCGGTTCGCATCGCGCAAGCCTTCGAAAGCCTGCGGCGAGGTGACCTCGTGCACGAGATGACGGTCGATGTACAACAAACAGGTGCCATCGTCTTGCACATCGACGAGGTGGCTGTCCCATATTTTATCGAACAGGGTTTGCGGTTTAGCCATGGCTCTTCTCCCAGGTCGTATTCGCTATTTTGCGGATACGCTTACTTCTCTTCTTTGTTTTCTTCAGGCTTTTCGGCGGTTTGTGCGTCACCTTTGCCTTCCGATTTCGCTTCTGCAACCTCAGGCGCAACCGTTTCCTCGGTCACTTCTTCGGCGGTACCTTCTTCCGGCACTTCGACTTTATCCTTTTTCGCTTTGCGCGCCGACTTAGCAGCGTTCGCGGCAGCGCGGGCTTCGGCACCGGCCTGTTTATCCTGCGCCGTTAATTTCGCGGCAAAACCGTCGGTCTTTTCGGAAATCCGGGCCGATTTACCGCGGCGGCCGCGCAGGTAATACAGCTTGGCCCGGCGGACATCACCCCGGCGCACCACTTCGATCGCCGCGACGCTTGGTGAATACAGCGGGAACACCCGTTCGACGCCTTCGCCGTAGGAGATCTTACGGACGGTAAACGAAGAGTTCAGCCCAGCGTTTTTACGGCCGATGCAAACGCCTTCGAACACCTGAATCCGTTCGCGTTCTCCTTCAACGACTTTCACGCTGACGCGCAACGTATCGCCGGCGGAAAATTCCGGCACATTTTTTTCGGCAGTTAATTCGCCGACGTGTTCTTTTTCCAGTTCTTCAATCACATTCATATTACTTTCCTCCACCTGAGAGGTTGCGGCTTAAACGTCTTTATAACGGGCCCAGAGATCCGGACGGCGTTCCTTGGTAATCGCCTCGGCCTGTGCCCGACGCCAAGCCTTGATTTTCTCGTGATGACCCGATGTTAAAATTTCGGGTACCGTTTGGCCCTGCCAAGTCTGGGGCCGTGTAAACTGCGGGTACTCTATTAATCCGTCTTCAAAACTCTCCTCATCCAACGACTCTGCCGAGCCCATCACATCGGGCAGTAAACGGACACATGCATCAATTAATGCCATGGCCGCGGGCTCGCCACCCGATAGGAGATAATCGCCGAGGCTGATTTCCTCCATGTTGCGGGCTTCCAACACCCGCTGATCGACACCCTCATACCGGCCGCACAACAGAACGATGCCTGGTTCGTCAGCCAGTTGCTTCACCCGCGCTTGGTTTAAGGGTGCCCCGCGCGGGGTCAGATAAATCAACGGCGCCGCGTCATTTCGTGGCATCCGTTCTTGCGCTGCGGCGAGGGCCGCATCGACAACGTCCGGGCGCATCACCATCCCAGGGCCGCCGCCAAAGGGAGCGTCGTCGACGGTGCGGTGTTTATCGCGCGCAAACTCACGAATGTCCACCGTTTCCAACGCCCAAATCCCGTCTTCCAGCGCCCTCCCGGCCAGGGAGTGACCGAGCGGCCCCGGAAACATCTCCGGAAACAGCGTCACCACCACCGCGGACCAAGCCGGTTTCGCCACGGAATCCTTATGCGCCATCTTTAAAACCTTTACTCAACCTCTCTCGTTATCTTCGTTCTCGTCTAACTCTTGCTCGCCGGCTTGCTCGTCGGCTTTGGGTGGCTCCATGATCCCGGGCGGCGGATCGATCACGATCAAACCGGCCTTTAAATCCACCTCCGGCACCGCTTCTCGGGTAAAGGGCACCATGAAAACCGGTGCGATATCCCCACGCTCCATAGCGGTCTCGATCTCCAGCAGCGTCCCGGCGCCGTAATCCTCGATGCTTTTGACCGTTCCCACGTCACTGCCGTCTTTCAGCCGGACACGAAGCCCGATGAGATCCTGATGATAAAATTCATCGTCCTCAGGCTCCGGCAACGCGCTCCTTTCGATATAAAGCTCGGTTCCTTTCAAAGCGTCGGCGGCGCTGCGATCGTTGACACCGTCGATGCGCGCAATCAGCTGACCCTTGGCGGAACCGACAACCTTAAACTCGAAAGTCTGCTTACCTTCTTTGTCGAGGAGCGGCCCATAGGCACCGATGTCGTCCGGGTCGGCGGTAAAGCTTTTGATGCGAACTTCACCCTTAAGACCCCGGGAACCGGTAATGACTCCTAAGCAAACGAGGCGAGCGTTTTGTGCCGGCATGGTCATTTAGGCACCAGGCTAATCAGTGGGATTATCCGTCGGCTTTTTCCTCCTCCTTGGTTTCTTCCGCGGCTTCTTCTTTCGGCTCCTCGGCGGGGGCTTC
>CALINB010000081.1 GCA_938045325.1 uncultured Rhodospirillales bacterium
ACCAACAAAGAGCGAGTTCATAAGGAATCGGCATAAAGACGTAATCGATGTAACTGTCGCTGAGTCCCATACCGAAACCGAGGATGGCACCGTAAATAAGTGCAGTGCGTATATTTTTGGGAGAAACGAGTTTTACATAAATAGCCGTAAAGGCAGCCGCGACTAGAAAGATAACCGTGAAATAAAGCCCCATATTGACGTCCGAGTCCGGCCGCCAAAGCTGTTTGGTGTCCATGTAGAGCGGTTTTAAAAGAATGCCATGTATGACCCATTCAAGCCCGGCCCACAGAACAAAAACGGTAACTGTGCCGATTGCGATATTTTTCACCATATCCTGCCTCCTACGATTGAAACGTGAAGGAAACGCTCCTTATTTTCATGATAAGGGTGCTGCTTATTAGAGTCTATTGGCGGCTTAAACCGATAAGCGCTAAACTCCTGTAAGGAGGCTCACCATGTCCTTGACCCAAAAACTTGCCGATATCATTGCCGGAACATCATTTGAAGATATCCCGGATGAAGCCGTTGAAATTGCGCGCCAAGTTCTCTTGGACGCCATTGGTACAACCGTTGCCGGTGTGAATGAGCCTTTAGGGCTTGGGCGGATCACGCTTGAATACACACAACTGATGAGCGGTGGCACGGGCGATGCCAGCGTGATCGGCGGTGGGTTTAAGACATCCATGCTGAACGCTGCTTATGCCAATGGCGTGTTATGCCATGCGTTGGATTACGACAACACTTGGTGGCCGCGCAATCATCCGGCTTCACCAACCATCCCAGCCATTTTAGCAACAGCCGAGCGTAATAAACTGCCGGGTACGGATGTTCTCCTCGCCATAGTGCTGGCCTTCGAAGTTCAGGGACGCATCCGGGTCGCGTCCGCCGGCATGAACACTGGTGGCACCTTCCATCACCCGAGTGTGTCGGGAACCATGGGCAGCACCACGGGCGTCGGTAAACTGCTCAAGCTCGATGCCGATCAGTTCCGCATGGCATATGGCATCGCCGGTTCACGATGCAGCTCACTAACGGCAAACCACGGTACCATGACCAAACCAAGCCACAGTGGCCACGGCGCGCGCATGGGCCTCGAAGCCGCACACTTAGCAAATCTCGGTTTTACCGGTGCCGAAGATATTTTCGGTGAGGGCAACTATTTCAGCACGTTTTATGACGGTATCGAAAATTGCGAACCGGAACTTCTCATCAAAGGTTTTGGCGATCCCTATCGCATGGTCGATCCCGGGGTCAGCTTTAAACGATACCCGGCGAAGTATTCCACCCACCGCACGATTGAAGGTGCCACCGACCTCGCCAAGGAGCACGACTTAAAAGCCGAAGACATCGCCGCCGTTGAAGTAGACTATCCGCCGACCAAACTGGTCGACAGGCCGAGTCCGCGATCCGGGCTCGAAGGCAAGTTCAGTCTGCAGTATGCCGCCTGCATCGGTTTATTAGACCGGCAATGCACCATTCAAAGCTTCACCAACGAACGGCGCTTCGCCGACGATATGGAAACCTTGCTCCCCAAAGTAAAACTCAACGAAACCGAGTCCATTCCTGGCGATTTTCCTGATTCCTGGGTTGTCGTCCGCGTGCGTACGACCGGTGGCCAGGTTCTCGAACACAAGTGTGCTAAGCTTCGCGGCATGCAAGGGGTCCCTCTGCCCCGAGAAGAACGGCTGGAAAAGTTTTACGGATGTGTCATGCCGCCGCTCACAAAGGCACAAGCCGATAAGGTTGTCGCTCTTGTCGATGACATGGCAAACCTAAAAGATATAACGCCGCTGATGGATATTCTCATCACCCCGGCAGCCTTAGCCGAAGCAGCGGAATAAATCGCAGGCATAAAAAAACGGGATGCGTTCCCGCACCCCGTCTTTTTTTTGTAATAAACGCGAAATTAAGCCGCTTCATTAGCCGCTTTGTAGGGATTGCGCTCGACGTGATCAAGGTTCTTGCCCTCGATGCGGATCAATTTCGTCGAAGCCTTGCGATCCGGTGAATGCACCGTGTGCGGCGGATAGGCAACCGCCGTGCCCGGAGTCATTTCGTAGGTTTTTTCCGGCTCAACCAATGTCGGCTCGCTGGCTGAACCTTGCTTCACGACTTTCCATTCCGTCATTGTCGTCGTGCCTTCGGCCTGACCATAAATCGCCCAGGTTGGCCCATGATCATGCGGATGGCCGCCTTTCGGACCAGTGTGAACATGCGCGACGATGCAAAATCCGAACTCAGGATCTTCATAAAGGATCGTGCGTGGGTTGGTGTTGTCCGGCCCCATGTGGGTGCTCACGAACGCTTCATCCCGAAGCGCTTTTTCCAAGCACTGGCGAACTTGTTCAAGCCCCTTTTCGCCTTGATCCGCCTTATAGGCGTCGTGGCATTCCTGGGAAAACTGTTCGAGTGTATAAGCCATTCTTTTTTTCCTCCTTATGATATCTAAGCGACAGCGTTATCAACTGGTTCGTAATCGATACGGGTAAACGTGTCTTGATTGATGCCTTCGATCCGGATCACCCGGGTCTCGACATCACGACGCGGCGAATGCACGACGCCGACATCGTAAAACCGGGTCACGCCGGGTGTCATATCATATGTTTTTACCGGTGAGGCTTTACCCGTATTTTTAGCTTCGTCCTTTTCCTCGACCCGCCAAACGGTCATCGTCGTGGTGCCTTCGGCCTGGCCGTAAATCGCCCAGGTCGGTCCGTGATCGTGCGGACCGACATGCTTTCCAGCCGGGTAATAGTGAGTCAGGATGCAAAATTTGAATTCTGGATCCTCATAAAGAAGATGACGAGGCGATGTTTGATCGGGCCCCGCATTTGCTTTAACAAACGCCGGATCCTTCAACGCCTCTTCAAGATGGCGGCACATCGCCGCCCGCCCGACAACGGGATCCTTGGCCAATTCGTCGTGGCAGTTTTTTGCCAGTTTTTCGAGCGTATAGGTCATCCAAAGCCTCTGAATTCTACAAATTTATACCGTGAATATAGCTTCTTCGTCACGCCTTACCTTGAGCCAAGTCAAAACCCCTTACACGGTCTTCGTCGCACCGCGCAGCAGTTGTTCGGTCTCGGCGGCCGAGCGGTAACCGGCAAACTCGATAGGCACTTCGATCACCCAGGTCTTGCCGTCCGCCAGCGCTTCTTCGATACGAGGAGCGACTTCACCGACCTCATTGACCCGAACGCCTTTGAAGCCGAAAGATTCCGCAAATTTCATGAAATCGGGATTGGAGAGTTCGGTGCCGATATGGCGGCCGTATTTCATCTCTTGGCGCTGGCGCAGGATGGAATAACCGCCGTTGTTGAAAATTACGATCGGCATGTTGAGATTGTATTTCTGGATCGTCGCCATCTCCCCGCTGCCGAACATAAAACCACCGTCACCACAAAATGAAACCACGGTCCGGTCCGGATAACGCGCCTTCGCGCCGATGGCCGCATGAAATGAAAAGCCCATCGATCCGTACGTACTAGCAAACAGGAAACAGCCCGGCTGGTAGCACTCCAAACCGAAACGGGTCCAATGTCCCATAATAGATTGTGAAGCGACGATCGCATCGCGCGGCAACGCCTTACGGATATCCTGCAATAAATTAAATTCCGCCGGCTGGCGCTTTTTTAGTTCTTCCAAGGCTTTCTTTTTAAATTCCTGCGTTTTGCCGGTACGATTTTCTTTTGCCGAAATCCCTTCTTGCTCAAGCCCGGTTAGCATCGCCTGGAGCACGGCCTTAGCATCACCCTTCACGGCGACCTTGGGTTTATAATTGCGGCCGAATTCATTTTTATCGATATCAATGTGAATAATGTTTTTCGGCATCGGCACGGTCCATTGCTTGGTCGCGCGCTGCGAAAACCGGGTGCCAACGGCAATCACCAAGTCGCTTTTCGCCAAGACTTCTTCCTGAAGAACATTACTGACCGACAGCATATTGCCGAGGGATAACGGATGATCGTCAGGCAAAACGCCTTTTGATCCATTGGTGCAAAACACGGGTGTCTGCAAGCGTTCGGCGATTTCTTTGACTTCCGCCATAGCCTTAGACTTAACCGCACCCCCGCCGACCCACAAAATCGGATTTTTTGCTTTCTTGATGCGCTTGATTGCATCGGCAATGGCTTTTTTCGGCAGTGACGGCTGCGCGATGTTTGCCGACGGCAAAATTTTCGCGTTGGCTTCGGCATTCAATACATCCGACGGAATTTCGAGGAACACCGGCCGCGGTCTACCGGTCCGCATGCGCCGATAAGCTTCGTTGATCGCCTCAGGAATTTCACCAACCTTCGTAATTCGGTGCTGCCAGGACGACACCGTTTTAAACAGTTTCATCTGATCGGGGCCGTCGTGATAGACGCCCTTTTGTTTATCAACGAATTGGCTGGGTACTTGTGTCGATATATGAAGCATCGGCCAGGACTCGTTATAAGCCTCGCCCATGGCGCCGATCGCACCCGCCGCCCCGGGGCCGACGGTCGTCAATAAAACACCCGGCTCACCACCCGCAACCCGGCAGGCCGCATCCGCCATATGCCCGGCACCGTCTTCACTACGCGGTGCAATCAGGCGGATCGGACTGTCACACAAGGCATCATACGTCGGCATTAACGTGCTGCCCATAACACCGAACGCGACTTCGGCGCCTTCCGCTTCTAAGGATTTGATAACGGCCTGGCCGCCGGACATTTTAGGCATGTATAGCTCCCCGGTTGTGTATACCGAGGAGTACCATAAGCATACTAAGGGCGCAAATGAGTTGGCTTACGGCCCTGGATTGACATCCAGCAGGATGACAGTTTCGTCCGGATAACCGTAATTAATCATCACGCGGGCTTGTTCCTCGAGCAGATCAGGATCGAGATGGTTGGGATTCAGTCCCCTGACGCGATTTTCAAGAATGCTTTTATGAGCGAGCAATGTCGAATTCTTATCACGCGCCTCTTCGACTTTTTGAGTGTATTGGCGCAACGCCAGAATGCCGCGATCACCGTGAATCGCGTGATAGGCAAAATAACTGACCGCGCAAATCCCCAAGACAGGGCCCACCACAAATCGGGCGCGCCTGCGCAGTTCCCTGAGAATATTCATTTTAGATTCCGTTCTGGAATTCGTTTTTTCTTAAGGTTATTTTTGCCACGAAAGATTTAAGAAAACGTTGCAAGATTGTTAACTCGCAAGTGGTTAATACGCGCACTTCGGCAGTTTGACTCAACTGTCACTCACGCAATTTTGAAATAAGTACAAATGCTGGTCCAGTGATGTCAATCAGCGCTTTAAGATCACCTCGCGTTGAGTGCCATTATTTAAGGATCGATTTACCTGCATATTCGGCCTGCACGTCGAGATCTTCTTCGATGCGGATCAGCTGATTGTATTTGGCCAGCCGGTCCGAGCGGCTCAAAGAGCCGGTTTTGATCTGCCCCGCGTTGGTCGCAACCGCGATATCGGCAATGGTCGAGTCTTCCGTTTCACCGGAACGATGAGAAATGACCGAGGTATAACCTGCACGGTGTGCCGTCTCGACCGCTTCCAGGGTTTCCGACA
>CALINB010000082.1 GCA_938045325.1 uncultured Rhodospirillales bacterium
GGGGGAGTTTAAAAATGACTCGAATGTAATAAAATCTCACGTTTCATATTAACAACATAGATGTGGGTATTACTCTCGACGATAATACATATTCATAAATAAAATAAAAAGTTTATTTCATTTCGACTTCTTCCGGCGCGGCCGGTTCGGCGTCGTCGTCGTCGTCAAAGTTCTTCTCCAATGGAGTTAACCACGACTTCGGGAAGCAAGAAACGTTACCGCAGGTTTTTTCCATGACGTGTAAAATAGTAAACACGAGCAAAGAGACAGCCGGGGAGACCAAAGAGTCCACGCCGGTCCAATCTTCGAATCTGGATTGTTTGCATTCTTGCACGGCTGGATCCCACAAATCAGCGGTCGTTTTATCGAAGAACACCGGGTATAAATCCGAAGCCGCGGTGCCGTAATCCAAAAACTCGTCGCCGCCGTACGGGTAGATCAAGTATCCGTCCTTTTTCAAGGAAAATTCCAAGATGACGCGGCACAAGGAGCCGGCAAAGATGGACCAGAACGCCGCGTTCGGTGACGGGTCTTTGACGTAGAAAGCCGCGAAGAGCGGGACGACAGCGCCGGCTAAAGCGACGTCGAAGGCGACGACGAGCAAATATCCGGTGGTGTCGGATTTCGCCGCGGCGATCCCCATCGCGATGAACGCAAACGGGATGGTAGAGATGCGCGCCCAGCGCAACAACGTGTCCGGTTTGATCACATCTCCCGGCATGTGTCTGACGATGTTGTGCGAGAATACAGTTCCGAGCGCCAAGATGGCGCCATCACAAGTCGACATAGACGCGGCGACGATGCCGAGCAAGCACCACCCGCCTAATCCTTTCGGAACGATGTGGGTCAACATGTAAATGAACGCGTTATCGTCTGGTTTCCACATCGCGCACGTAGGTAAACCGAGAATCTTTGAGCACGTGTCCGCTTCAAATTCCGCGAACGGAGAATCCGGACCGAAATAGTAACGAGTAGCGGCGCCCGTGTAAGCGAACGGGATACCGACGAAGAACGTCAACAAACCGGCGATTAAGCAACCGATTTGGGCCGTAGACGGCGTCTTAGCCGCCAAACAGCGGGCTTGGAAATCCAAAGCGGCCAAGTTACCGAAACCAAGCACGAAAATGGTGGCCCAGTTGAACAAGATGGCGTTCGGGAACGGCGTCAACGCGCGCGGATCGCTCATAGACTTGTCGTAGATGACTTTGTCGCCAAACGGATAGGCGCCGGCATCGGTTTTGCAGTTATCATCAGACGGGCACCATTTCGCGGTGTTGTAGCACCAGGCATCCGGAACATTCGTGCACGGAACGCCGTCGTACAACTTTGCAGTCGCTTCGTCGGGATACACGTAATCCGGGAATCCGATGGACGGCGGCGGCGCGCTGTACTCTGCGTTTTTGATGATCCAATAGACGGCGGCGAGGCATCCAGTCATACCGACGGCGGATTGAATGACATCCGTGTATGCGACAGAAAACAAACCACCGCACGCCGTGTACACCAAGATGATGATGCCGGATAAGAAGACGCCGTCGGTGATTTCCAAACCAAACAAGTAGGACAAAATTTTCGCCATGCCGACCAAGTTCCCGGCCAACAAGCAAAGAAAAGAGCAGCACAAGACCATACTCGCGATGATCTCCGTGGCGACGCCGTAACGTTTCCCGTAAATATCCGGTAAGGTGAGAACACCCTCGTTATTCATTTTCTTGGCAAAGAACAACGCGTTCAAAATCAAAGACAAGCCGAGACCAATCGGTAACACCGCGCCGTCGAAAAACGCGTATTTATAACTCAAATCCGCGTTGCCTAACAACGCGTTCGAGTCGATGGATTGCGACGCCAAGGTCAAAACAACAACCGGTAACGGCAAAGATCGACCGGCGACGAAGAAATTCTTCGCTTTACCTCCGACAAAATATACGGTCCCAATGCCAATCATGCAAAACAAAACCACGATGCAAATGACGCCGATGCCGAACGAATCGTCCGGTTTAGGCACCGTCGCCGGGCACGGAATCGCACAGATGTCCATCTGGCAGCAAGACCCAGCCGTCGGTAACTCCGGCGGGTTAGCCGAATCGATCAGACCGGCAAAAAACGACTCAAACTCGCTGTTTGAACCGATGCACGTCGCCTCCGCGAACTGATAATTGTTGTTGTTCGCGAAAAAGCCACCACACAACAGCGCGAGAAGCGCGCAAAGAAGCACGCGAAAGGTCGCTTTTCCAATCGTCATTTTTGAGAGAATTTAAATCGCGATAAAAAATAAATAAATACGTGTTCCTCTCGATCGTATCAAGATTGCAATATCGCTACTCGCGTCTGTCTGTCTGTCTGTGATATTACGAGAGACAAACTACTTCTTCTTTTTTTTATGAGAATAAAACGATAAATAAAAGTGCCCAGAAAATAAAAATCATACACTCCTCCCCACTAAAAAAATGCACTATTTGAGCACCAAAGGTCGCGAAACTGGTCTTGAAGCGACGCTTCCGAAAAAAAGCAAAAAAAAAAAAAAAAAAA
>CALINB010000083.1 GCA_938045325.1 uncultured Rhodospirillales bacterium
GCGGATTAAATCGCGACCCAGTTTCCGTTCCATCCTCGATGACCGGATTCCCGGTATCCGCCCACCGAAACATTATAGCGATTTGGATTTTTGATCCGCATCGTTACTTTTTCACATCCATTTTTTCGAGATTATTCTGCGCACTTTCTGCCGCGGGTGATCCCGGTGCCCGTTTTAGAATTTCCAGCCAGTCGGCCCGGGCACCCTGTGTATCGCCCTTGAGAATCCGCAGGATGCCCCGCTCCAATAAACCGGCAATGTGACCGGGGTCCAGGCGCAAAGCCTGTTCGATATCCGCTTTGGCCGCATCAAATTTTTTTAAGCGGCGGTGCGCACTAGCTCGAAACACATAGCTGTCGGCAAGCGTCGAATCGAGTTTGATTGCGTGATTCAAATCTTCGATCGCCGCAGTATAATTTTTCTGATCGGCGAATACGGCAGCGCGGTCAATATACAGGCTCGGATCATTCGGTTGGAGACCGATGGCTGTAGTGAGGACGAATTCGGCACGGCCGAGATTCCCATCAAGAAGCCAGGCCTGTGCGGCCTGCGCGAGCATGCCGGCCCGCACATCAGCTTCCGCCTTGCTGGACTGAGCAAGGGTCTCAAGCCGGTAGGCCGCTTCGTTATAGATTTTCAGTCCCATGAGGGCCGTGGCGATGCAATGGCCGGCGGCTTCACCGCCGCCGAAATCATGCCAGGCCAGGGCCATGTCAAAAGCGGCATCCGGATTGCTTTTCGACAGCGCAATGCACCGCTGATATTTATGGTGTTGTTTTGAGTGATACAGTTTCTGCGCCGCGGCCGTGCCGCCCGAAAGCCCAAAAGCCAATATGGCGCACAGAACCGGTACGCTGGAACGTAATCTTAAATGGCGTGGTTTAGAGGCTCTTAATAAATTCGTCATACAACTAGACTCAGCATTATGGGAGTGTATTGCAAGGCCATCTCATGATTAGGAACCGAAAAAGCGGCACATGACTGATTCAGATCATGAAGAAGATATGCTTGAAGAGGTTAAGGAAATCGATAGTTCCGAAACCCGGCGCTTATTTTGTTTCGGCTTAGGATATTCTGCGCTGACGTTCGCCCGCCGGTTGCGTGATGAGGGCTGGTCGATTGCCGGCACCTGCCGCGGCGAAGACAAGCAGCGCAAACTTGCCGATGAGGGCTTCGACGCCTTTTTGTTTGATTTAGGCCGGCCGCTGGATCATGCGAAAGAAATGCTGAGGGGTGCAACGCATATTCTTAGTTCCGTTCCGCCGGATTCTGGCAACGATCCCGTCCTCGACTGTCATCTGGAAGACCTTGTTGCACTCGAGACCCTGCAATGGATTGGTTATTTGTCGACGACCGGTGTTTACGGCGATACCGGTGGCGCACCGGTCGATGAAGGCGATCAGTTGAATCCGACATCGGAACGCAGCCGCCGCCGGGTTTTGGCGGAACAGCGTTGGCTAAAATTGCGCCATCAACGTGGTCTGCCGGTTCATATTTTTCGCCTGGCTGGAATTTACGGGCCTCATCGCAGCATTCTCGATAAGGTTCGCGCCGGTACGGCGAAACGGATTTATAAACCAGGTCATAAATTTTCCCGTATTCATGTCGAAGATATCGCAACGGTATTGCAGGCTTCGATTGCGAAGCCGCGCGGCGGTGGCATTTATAATGTCTGTGACAACCATCCGGCGACACCGGCGCAGGTCACCGCCTTTGCATGTGAATTGCTCGGTAAAAAACCGCCGCCCGTTGTATTGTTTAAAGATGCCGAAAAAAACATGACGCCTATGGCGAAAAGTTTTTGGCGGGATAATCGAAAAGTCGATAATGCACGTTTGAAGTTCGAGCTCGGCGTGACGCTTGAATATCCCGATTATAAAAAAGGGCTAGAAGCGATTCTCGAAGCGGAAAAGGACGAGGTTTAATCGTTAGGCCTGCCGGCTTAGCGTTCAATTTCTATAAGTAAATTTTCCGTGATATGCCGCAGCCGTTGAAGGTCGTGCGGTTCGGATAAGCGGTGGTTGCCGTTCTTCACCAATGTAACCTCGACGTTCGCGCTCTGAAGTTTTTCAGCCAAACGCATTGATGTTTCGAAGGGGACATCTTCATCCTGCATGCCATGAATAAGCCGGACCGGGCAATCAAGGGGAATGGTATCGCGCAGCAATAGATGTTTGCGGCCGTCATCGATAAATTTTTGACTGATCCGGTAAGGGCTATCGGGATCATAGCAATTCGGAATTTCCACCACACCGTCGCGCTCAAGCGCGGTTTTTTGTTCCGGCGTTAATTCCTGCTCGATCAGGTCTTCAGTGAAATCGGGCGCCGCGGCGATGCCGACCAATCCGGCAATCCGGTCTCGCCGTTGCAAAGCGGCCAGCAGCATCAGCCAGCCACCCATGCTGGAGCCGACCAGAATCAACGGACCTTCGGTCAATTGATCAATGGCATAGACACTATCGTCCGCCCAACGGCCGATGGTGCCGTCATCGAAATCACCCGATGATTCGCCATGGCCGAAGTAATCGAAGCGCAAAAACGCCTGACCGCGTTCTTGGCATAAGGCTTCGAGGCTGAGCGCCTTATCGCCCGTCATATCGGACTTAAAACCGGTGAGAAACACGACTTGTGGCGCTTGACCCTCAAGGCGGTGGTAGGCAATAGACGCGCCATCTTCGCGTGCTATGATCTCGGCTGCCGATTCGGCCATTTTGAATAGGTCTCCGGTAATAGTTTAGTCACATCTTGCATGGCATCTTACGCAATATGACAGACGAGTCCGAGCATAATACCGAAGAGGCAGTTAAGGCGCATGAGGCGGACCCTTTGCGGTCCGGCGACGCGCGTTTGGCGACTGTCCTGCAAGTGCTGCCCGCCATGGAAGAAGGCGGCGGCGGTGTCGAGCGGGGAACCGTTGAAATAGCCGAGGCCATTACCGAAGCCGGCGGGCGGGCGTTGGTGGTTTCCGCCGGGGGCCGGTTGACTCATGAGCTAACGCGGGTCAAGGCTGAACATATTGAATTGCCGATGGCGAGTAAAAATCCGTTCGTGATGTACAACAACATCGCGCGCCTGGCTCATATCATTCAGGCGCATGATGTCGATATCGTGCATGCCCGTTCACGCGCACCGGCTTGGAGCGCCTATTTTGCCGCCCGGCGCACCGGCGTTCATTTCGTGACCACGTTTCACGGCACATACGGAATCGGCAACCCCCTGAAGCGACGGTATAACGCCGTGATGACGAAAGGCGAACGGGTCATTGCCATATCCGGATTTATTGCCGGGCATATTCGCCAACACTATGGCGTGCCGTCGTCAAAGATTCGGATTATCCATCGTGGCGTGGATCTCAACCGGTTTAGTCCGAAAAAAGTTACGGCAGAGCGCGTTATTAAATTGGCCAATGAATGGCGCCTGGCGGAAGGTTTGCCGATTGTTATGCTGCCGGGGCGGTTAACCCGCTGGAAGGGGCACGTCACATTTATAGAGGCCGTTGCCGCCCTCAAGCGGCGTGATATTCGGTGTTTGATTGTCGGTTCCGATCAGGGCCGCACCGAATACCGGCGCGAGCTTGAAGGCTTAATCGAAAAGCATGATCTCGGCGAAGTGATGCGGCTTGTGGATTACTGCGACGATATGCCCGCGGCTTATATGTTGTCCGATGCGGTTGTGTCGGCATCCACCGATCCCGAAGCATTCGGGCGCGTGGTTGCCGAGGCGCAAGCCTTGGGCCGCTTGGTTATCGGTCCCGATCATGGCGGCGCGCGCGAACTCATCATCGAAGATGAAACCGGCTGGCTGACCCCGCCGGGCGATTCGGCGGCCTTGGCGGAAGCGATTGAGAAAGCGCTTTCTTTTGATACTGCGGCACGGAACCGGGCGGCGGCGCGGGCAATTGTCAACATTCGCACGCATTTCTTAAAGCAATCCATGTGCACCAAAACCCTAGATGTCTATAACGAGGTTCTGCAAATCGGGCCTCAATCCGGCACTTAATCGATGACTGCGTCACAATTATCGTCGCCAGCTGGCCGGATTCTGATCATTAAACTCGGTGCGTTAGGAGATTTCGTTCAGGCTCTTGGTCCCATGGCGGCCATCCGAAACCATCATCGGGATGTGCACCTGACGTTACTGACGACAAAGCCTTATGCCGCGATGGCGTTGCAAACGGATCTCATTGATGACGTGTGGCTCGATGCCCGGCCGGCTTGGTATCGGCCGGGTGAATGGATGTCCTTGCGCCGGCGTCTTCGCGAAGCGCAATTCGAGTGGGTGTATGATTTGCAGACGTCTGACCGCAGCAGTTTCTATTACCGCTTGTTTTGGCCGGGCCCATATCCGAAATGGTCGGGCATCGCCAAAGGCTGCTCGCATCCGCATGCCAACCCAGAACGCGATTTCATGCATACCGTCGACCGCCAGCGCGAACAGCTTCACATGGCCGGCATCGAAGACGTGCCGATGGCCGACTTATCCTGGGCGCAGGCCGATACGGCCGGATTGGGAATTACGGGCCCTTACGCGCTTTTGGTTCCCGGTGGTGCGGCGCATCGCCCGGGTAAGCG
>CALINB010000084.1 GCA_938045325.1 uncultured Rhodospirillales bacterium
TGGTGAACCTGATGGACAATGGCGAGCCGGTCAAAATGTCCAAACGCGCGGGGACGTTCATCACCTTACGTGAAGTCGTCGATCGTGTCGGCAAGGATGTTTTGCGGTTCATCATGCTGACCCGCACGGACGATAAGCCGCTCGATTTCGATTTAGCGAAAGTCATGGAGCAATCGAAAGATAATCCGGTGTTCTATGTGCAGTACGCCCATGCCCGCATTCGTTCCGTATTTCGCCATGCTGCAGAAATGTTTGATTCGCAGGAATTGACGCCGGAAGCGTTGGCGGACGCGGATACGAGTTTGTTGAAAGACGAGACGGAGCTTGAGCTCATTAAGCTGATGGCCGGTTGGCCACGCATTGTCGAGCAGGCGGCTTTGGCTCACGAGCCCCATCGGATTGCCTTTTATCTCAATGACTTGGCATCCGTTTTCCATTTGTTATGGAATAAGGGTAAGGATGAGACCCACCTGCGCTTTTTAAGTGAATCGGACCCCGACCTGTCCCGGGCCAGACTCGCGCTAATTCAAGGTGTGGCTTTTGTCATCGCCTCGGGGCTAAATGTTTTTGGTGTCACACCGGTAGAGGAGATGCGTTAAATGGCGCCTGCTGATGATGCGGACCGGGTACCGGCATCTGATGGATTAACATTTGAAACGGTAGGGGCAAAGCCTCGGCGGCGTTGGCTGCGATATCTTGTCGGCCTGGCTTTGTTTGCCGGTGGCGGCAGTGCTGCGTTGTATGGATTTAATGTCGGTTGGTACGGCCAGAAAAGTTCCTCGGTCCCGATCGTTCACGCCAACAAAGATCCGATCAAAGTGAAGCCCGAGAAGCCCGGCGGCATGAAGGTGCCGGACCGGGATAAATTGATTTACGAGCGCTTAGGTACAGGCGCGAAAAAACCGCAAGCCCCGGTCGAAAAGTTATTGCCGCCGGCCGAAGCGCCGATGCCGCCACCGACCGATCCGCAAGCTCTGAAGGCGAAACCATTAGAGCCGGTAAAAACGGTCGCAAAACCTTCCACGGAACCGCCACCGCCCTTGAAGTCGCCGCTGCCGTCTGTTGAACGTTTAGCGCCGCCGCCGTCACCGCAAAAAGTTGAGAAAGTTGTGCCGAAAAATATGTTGCCGAAAAAACCGGCAGCAAAAGTTGTCGAGCGGATTCCGCCACCTTCGGCGCCAACAGAGGTGATATTGCCGGAAAAGAAAATGACGCAAAAATTAGCGGCAAAAAAAGAGCCGTCAAAACCGTTGCCGCCGATCGAATCGTTATTATCAGACAAGCTGGCCAAGGAGCCTGCTGCAAAAGAAAAGGCAACGGCGAAGCAAGCCTTGAAAACTGTAGCGGGTAAACCTTACCACGTTCAACTGGCCGCGGTTCGCTCTCGCGCGATTGTGGAAAAAGAATGGAAACGCATTCAAAAGAAAAATAACGATGTGTTGGGCAAACTCAGTTTATCGGTTATGCGCGCCGATTTAGGGGCGAAGGGAGTCTATTTCCGTTTACGTGCCGGCCCCATTCCTTCTGTGTCACAGGCACGCACCCTTTGTAAGAAGCTGGCTGCCCGCAAAGTACCGTGCCTGGTTATTCGTCCTAATGGCTAACAAACATGCCGCCATTGCGCCGGTAATATTTGGCTGTTCGGGATTAAAACTAACATCCGATGAACAGGCGTTTTTCCGTGAGGCCAACCCGTTGGGCTTTATTTTATTTGCCCGTAATTGCGATACGCCCGAACAGGTGAAATCGCTGGTTTTGTCTTTGCGTGATTGTATCGCCAGGGTCGAGGCCCCTGTGCTTATCGATCAAGAGGGGGGTCGGGTTGCGCGGTTAACGCCGCCCCATTGGCGTGCCGCGCCAGCACCGGCGGTGTTTGCCGAATGCGCCAAACAATCGACGGAAAAAGCCGTCGCAGCGGCCAAACTCAACGCGCAGATGATGGCGACTGAATTACGGGCGTTGGATATCACCGTCGACTGTACACCGGTTTTGGACTTGCCGCAGCCGGATGCCGATCCCATCATCGGTGACCGGGCCTTGGGCGATGATCCGGCAATGATCGCATTACTCGGCCGGGCCGTGTGTGAGGGCATGATCGCCGGCGGTGTGCTGCCGGTGATCAAACACCTCCCGGGCCACGGTCGGGCCACGGCCGATAGCCACAAAGCGTTGCCGGTCGTCGATACACCTCATGATGAATTAAGCGCAACGGATTTTGCCCCATTTCATGCCTTGCGAGACATGCCGTGGGCGATGACCGCGCATGTACTGTATTCAAAACTTGATTCATCGGGACCGGCCACCACATCAAAGAAAGTCATCGGCGACATCATTCGCGGTGAAATCGGATTTCAGGGCGTGTTGCTCAGCGATGATTTATCGATGCAGGCCCTAACGGGTGATATGCATGAACGTGCGGCCGCAAGTCTAAATGCTGGTTGCGATATCGTGTTGCATTGCAATGGTGAGCTTGCGGAAATGGAGGCGGTCATGACGGCATGCGGTACCCTTTCATCCGACACTCAGCGGCGTCTTGAACAAGCTGAATCGCACCGGGGTGACATTCAAACGATTGACCTTCAAGAAGCCGAAGCAAAATTAAACAGGCTGATGGATAATTAGTTTTGGATATCGATAAAATTCTTTTTGAAATTTCGGTTTGGACGATCCCCGTCATCTTGGCCGTGACCTTTCACGAAGCGGCTCATGGCTGGGTGGCATCAAAACTGGGTGACAACACGGCGAAAATGCTTGGCCGGGTGACGTTCAACCCGGTGAAGCATGTCGATGTGTTTGGAACACTTATTCTGCCGGCATTATTATTATTTTTATCCGGCGGACGAATGATGCTCGGGTATGCGAAACCGGTGCCGGTTGATTTCAGCCGGCTCAATCATCCGCGCCGGGATATGGTTTTGGTGGCCGCTGCCGGGCCGGCCGCGAATCTCATTCTCGCTTTTGTCGCCGCAGCATTGATTCACACCGTGCCGCTTCTGTCCGGTGATGTCGCGAGCTGGGTGATGCATAACCTGAAAAACGCCCTGTGGATAAATTTAATTCTGTGTATTTTCAATATGTTACCGATTCCGCCCTTGGATGGTGGCCGGGTAGCGGTCGGCCTTTTGCCGGCGCCTTTGGCGATACCGTTGGCGCGCTTGGAACCCGCCGGGTTCGCCATTATCCTGGGCGTCGTGTTTCTACTGCCGATATTAGGCAATACGTTAGGCATGAATATAAACGTGTTTTGGTGGTTGGTCGGCGCCCCAGCGGCTCAACTGCAAGTTTGGATCGTCCAAATCATGGGGCTGGTGTGAATACGTGATCGAAAAACCCAGCGAAACCGAAGAGTTCAATGAAAACCTCGAGTTTGAGGAGGACCATCCTGTAAAAAGCGAGGACGGCGCCTTTGTCGTTGCGTTAGATGGCTTTGAGGGCCCTATCGATATGCTGTTGGTGCTCGCGCGTGAACAGAAAGTCGATCTCGCGAATATCTCCATTCTCCAGCTTGCCGATCAGTATCTTGCCTTTGTGCAGGAAGCCCGCCGGCAGAATTTAGAACTTGCGGCCGATTATCTCGTGATGGCGGCATGGCTGGCTTATTTTAAATCGAAGATGCTCCTGCCCGATCTCAGCACGGAAGAAGAACCGAGCGGTTCGGAAATGGCGGAAGCGTTAAAGTTCCAATTGCAACGGTTGGAAGCAATGCAGAATGCCGGGCGCGGTTTGATGAAGCGGCCGGTGTTGGGGCAGGGCTTTTTCTCCCGTGGCGATCCGGAACGGTTTCGGGCGATTTCGAAAGCCGTAATCGGCGATTCACTCTACGATTTGCTGAAAGCCTACGGCGATATGGTGCGTCATAAAACCGCCCGGGAATCTTTGCAAATCGAGCCGGTCAATCTTCACACCGTCGAAGATGCCATTCAGCGGTTCGAACGATTGCTCGGTGCGTTTCCCGATTGGGAAAGCTTGTGGCGATTTTTACCGTCCGACCTCCAGGAAGGGCTTATGACACGTTCCGCCATGGCGACGACATTTACGGCGTGCCTTGAGCTTGCCAAGCAAGGCCGGCTCCGCATCCGGCAAAACCAAACCTTCGGGCCGATCTTTTTGCGCGCACAAACGCCCGATCAGCCTAGCCCCGTGATCACGGAAGAACGGAACGATTCATGACCGATACGAAAATCGAAAAACCCGAAGACGAAAAAACAGATGAACAAGAGGTGGCCGAGGACACGGCCGCCGAAGTGGATTCGGAAGAAACTACGGATGATCAAGGCGCCGAAAAGGTTGTCGAAGCTGTTTCGGAAGAGGCTGCAAACGATGAGGGTGGCGAAAAAGAAAGGCCAGAAGAAAAGCCAGAAGAAAAGCCCACAAATGGAATTGATCCACAACATATCCGGCTGGTTGAGGCATTGTTATTTGCTTCGAGTGAGCCCTTAACCGAGCGTTTATTGAAAAATCGCTTGCCCAACGGTGCCAGCCTCAAAGCAATCTTGAAACACTTGCAAAAGGATTTCGAAAACCGTGGCGTACAACTGGTTCAGCGGGGGAAAACTTGGGCCTTCCGGACGGCGCCGGATTTAACGACCTTGTTGAATAAAGAAATCGAGGTGCCGCGTAAATTGTCGCGGGCAGCCATCGAAACCATGGCGATCATTGCCTATCATCAGCCCGTGACTCGCGGCGAGATCGAAGAAATTCGCGGGGTGACCATCAGCCGGGGGACAATTGACATATTGTTGGAGTTAGGATGGATCGGGCCCCGGGGGCGGCGCGAGGTGCCGGGCCGGCCCATGACATGGGGCACGACGGATGCCTTTTTGGATCACTTCGGAATTGAAAGCAGAACAGACTTGCCTGGTATGCAGGAGTTGAAGGATGCCGGCTTGTTGGATGCGAGCCCGGCAATTCAGGTGTACCGCTCACAAGTGAATAGCGAAGGCGAGGAGCAGGGCGTCTTACCCATTGAGGGTATGAACGAGGATGAGACGGAACCGCCTGAACCGCTTAATCCGGAAGGTTAATGCCGCTGCCATTGCAGCCCTGAAAGCTTTCTGCCATTATCCGCGACGCATTACCTGGGTAACAATTGGAGATAAAAAATGGGTGGATGGACCGGCATCTGGCAGTGGGTGATTGTTTTGGTCATCGTGCTGCTTTTATTTGGCGGCCGGGGCAAGATTTCCCAGCTCATGGGTGATCTCGGTAAAGGCTTGAAGTCATTTAAAAAGTCGATGAGTAACGAAGAAGGCTCTCAAGCGTCTGCCGATTCCCCAAAAACGATTGAAGGCGAGTCCGGCACGGCTGCGCCGTCTCAAAGTGCGGAAACGGCTAAAAAAGAATAGCCGGCGTTCATGACACCGGCGTGTTTCAGTATTCGGGCATAACCAAAATTAATCGGGAGAAATGAGGCTGCCATGTTCGATATCGGCTGGCAGGAATTATTTATCATTGTCGTTGTGGGCATCATTGTCGTGGGCCCCAAGGAATTGCCGCGCGCCGCACGCGCCATTGCCGGTTTTGTTCGTAAGGCCCGTATGATGGCACATGAATTTCAAGACGGCGTTGATGATATGATTCAACAGGCTGATCTGGACGATATTAAAAAGGGTCTCGGTGAAACGGGCGCGGATTTGAAAAATCAGGTAACGGAACAAATCGATCCGGACGGGACGATTGCGCGCGATCTTGATACCGCCGAATTTGACGTCGAAGATTTTGATGAAGATGAAGAATTTAAACCGGATGAAGTTGAACAGATTGCCGCTCAACCCGATTCCGCCGACATTGAAAATAAAGCAAAACCTAAAAAGGACCCGCAACAGGCGCAGCCCCAGGATAAGGGGTAGGTGATGGCCGAAGAAACGATCAACGAAGATATTGATGATAAAAAAATGCCGTTACTCGATCATTTGGTCGAGTTACGGAGCCGTCTGATTAAGTCGGCACTCGCAATTATTTTATTATTTTTTATTTGTTACTATTTTTCAGAAGAAATTTATAACTTTCTTGCAAAACCGTTGAACGATGTTCTGTCTGAAACCGGCACCAACCGGCGTATGATCTTTACTGGTTTGCATGAAGCCTTCTTCACACAAATCAAAGTATCGTTCTTCACCGCCATGTTTTTGGCGTTTCCATTTATATTGATGCAGGTGTGGTTATTTGTCGCGCCGGCTTTATACAAAAACGAAAAGCAAGCGTTTGCACCGTTTCTGATCGCGACGCCAATCCTGTTCTTTCTCGGCGGTGCGCTGGTTTATTACTTTATCTTCCCGCTCGCCTGGCAGTTCTTCTTAAGCTTCGAATCCGCCGGTGGAGCCGGGGCCTTGCCCATCCAACTCGAAGCGAAGGTTGATCAATACCTGTCCTTGGTGATGCGGTTAATTTTTGCATTCGGCCTGATGTTTGAATTGCCGGTCTTACTGACTCTCCTCGGGCGGGTCGGCATCGTCACTTCAAAAGGCCTTGCGGATAAAAGGCGTTATGCGGTGGTGATTGCCTTCGTCGCGGCGGCCATCTTGACGCCGCCAGACGTGATCAGCCAGATCGGCCTGGCCTTACCGACCATCGGATTATATGAACTATCGATCATCGCCGTTCGGATCTTCGAAAAGCGGGCAAAAGCCGGGCAAACCGGCGCTGAAACCTCGGAAAGTGCCTAACCCCGTCTATTATTTATGTCCGCTCAATCGGCCTAACCCCCTCACTGTTAAGGAAAATTTTCCGTTTTTCGTGGTAGGAGCCCACTACGATGTTTGATATTCGCTGGATTAGAGAGAACCCTGAAGACTTTGACCGGGGCTTGGCCCGCCGTGGCCTCGAGCCCATGGCCGCGCGCCTGATTGAGATCGACAAGACCCGCCGGGCGGCACAAACCCAATCACAGGAAATTAAGACCGAACGTAACAAACTTTCGAAGCTGATCGGCGCGGCGAAAGCGAAAGGCGAGGATGCGTCTGAAGCGATTGCAAAAGTTTCCGAGTCGAAAAAAGCCGAAGCCGAAGCCGAAGAAACCGCAAAAGCGGCATTCGAAGAATTCGAAGCGGTTGTAAGCGGTTTAGCGAATATTCCCGCTGACGATGTGCCCGACGGTGAAGACGAAGAGGCCAACGTTGAGGTGCGCACCGTTGGTGATAAGCCTTCATTTGATTTTCAACCAAAAGATCATGTCGAACTAGGCGAAGGCCTCGGCATGATGGACTTCGAACGGGCGGCAAAATTATCCGGTGCCCGTTTCGTTGTGTTGAGCGGCGCCTTGGCCCGTATGGAACGTGCACTGGCGGCGTTTATGCTTGATATGCATACGACTGAGAATGGTTATACGGAAATCAATCCGCCGGCGTTGGTGCGCGATCATGTGTTGTTCGGTACTGGTCAGCTACCGAAATTTGGTGAGGATCTGTTTAAAACTGAAGAGGGGTTTTGGCTGATCCCGACGGCGGAAGTGCCGTTAACCAATCTCGTCGCCAACGAAATTCTCAGCGAAAACGATTTACCGAAGCGCCTCACGGCGATGACCTGGTGTTTTCGCTCCGAAGCCGGAGCTGCCGGTCAGGATACCCGCGGCATGATCCGCCAGCATCAGTTCACCAAAGTTGAGATGGTGTCGATTACGCACCCCGATGAGTCAGATGCCGAACTCGAACGGATGACCGGCTGCGCCGAAGAAATTCTAAAACGCCTTGGACTTGCATACCGAACCGTTGTGCTTTGTACCGGCGATATGGGCTTCTCCGCACGCAAGACCTACGACATCGAAGTCTGGCTGCCCGCGCAAGACCGGTACCGGGAAATTTCAAGTTGTTCGAATTGTGGCGACTTTCAGGCCCGGCGCATGCGGGCCCGCTTTAAGCCAGAAGGTAAAAAAGACACGGTTTTTGTGCACACTCTCAATGGTTCTGGGCTCGCCGTCGGCCGCACTTTGATCGCGATCCTGGAAAATTACCAGCAAGCGGACGGCAGTATCATCGTGCCGGAAGCTCTGCGGCCGTATATGGGTGGGCTCGACGTCATTAAGCCGGAGGGTGCCTAGTCATGATGCCGGATTCGCGCAAAATCCGCTTAATATTGGACCTGCGCAAGTGCGGCGTGACTGATGCCCGTGTCTTATCGGCGATGGAACGGGTTCCGCGTGAGACCTTTACGCCGAAGGCTTTTCGCGACCACGCCTACGAGAACGTCGCATTACCGATCGGTTATGAACAAACATTAAGCCAGACTGTCGTCGTAGGGCAAATGACGCAAGCATTGAAACTCGGCCCGCGCATGAAGGTTTTGGAGATCGGCACCGGATCGGGGTATCAGGCCGCCGTATTATCGATGATGTGCCGGCGGGTGTATTCTGTTGAACGGCACCGGCCATTGCTCGATGGAGCGACGGAACGGTTCCGCGAACTCGACATCAATAACATCACCACCCAATGCGGTGACGGCACCCTCGGTTGGCCTGAACAGGCGCCGTTTGAACGCATTATCATTACCGCCGCTGCCATTGATATTCCGGTTTCTTTGGTTCAACAGCTTGCCGTCGGCGGTTTGATGGTGGTGCCGATCGAAGATGGCAAACAACAGCAATTAGTCCGTGTTGAACGCACCGAAGAGGGGGCCGAAACGACCGATTTGGGCTCCGTGCGTTTTGTGCCTCTTATGGAAGGGCTGGCCGCGGAATGAACGGAATTTTTCCATTTAGCGGTGTCGGCAAATACACGGCTTTGATTAGTACGCTGGCCGTCGCCGGTTGCGGTTGGGCCGAATGGCCACCGCCGAAGTATAATACGGGTTACAAAAGTGGAACTGCATCGAAACAGCAGGTTGCGCCAACATCGTCTTCATACGGTAGAAATCAACACCGGTCTTCAGCCGTTCAAGCATCACGCAATCCAGTTCGGGCGCCATTGCGCGGCGGTGGTGAGGTGCAGGTGGCGCGTGGCGATACCGTTTATGCCATTTCAAAACGTTATGATGTTTCCATGCGTGCAATAATCGAAGCAAACCAATTGCGCCCACCATTCTCCTTGCTTGTTGGTCAACGTCTAGTTGTTCCGGCCGTTCGTGAGCATCGTGTCCGTTCCGGTGAAACGTTGAATGCCATTGCCCGTACCTACGGTTTAAGCGTTTATGAATTGGCGCGGCGCAATAACATCAATGCGCCTTACCGCGTCAACAGCGGGCAGGTCCTAATCATCGCTCAAGCCGTCTCGCCACAACGCGCGCGGCCTGTTAGCCGGGTTATTTCAAGCGGGCGTGGTCCGGCTGTGAAAAGGGAGCCAATTACGACAGCGGCAAGCCGGCAACAAGCGAGGCCGGCGCCGGTTCAATCGGCAAAAGTTTATACGCCACAACCGAAACCGAGCCCGGTTCGGCACGCGCGCCAGACACCAAAGCAAATTTACCGCAGCTCAAAAGGCTTTATGTGGCCTTTGCGTGGCCGGCTGATCTCGAGCTTCGGACCGAAAGCCAAGGGGCTGCATAATGATGGCATCAATATCGCCGCTCCGCGTGGTGCGCCGATCCGGGCAGCAAAATCGGGCACTGTTGCCTATGCGGGCAACGAACTTCGCGGGTTCGGCAACCTCTTACTCATCAAGCATGCCAATGGCTGGGTTACGGCTTATGCCCATACCGATAAAATACTGGTGAAACGGGGCGATAAAGTCAGCAAGGGCCAAATCATTGCCCGGGTCGGTAAAACGGGGGCCGTCACACGGCCGCAGCTGCATTTTGAAATACGGCGGGGCAAACATCCGGTCAATCCGAAGCGCTACTTGAGACTGGCTTCGCGATAATCGCTACATTCACCGCTCTTGAGCACCACTTGCACTAGCTCAAAACTCGCACCATTTAATGAATTCTGGTAAAAATTTTCTGTATACCGTGTGACGACTCGCAAGGGAGAAAGCTGTGGCCGTTGTCGAACAAGAGACCAAGGAAAACGTAACGAAGAAAAGTACCTGGTTGCGATTTCTTTACATCATTGTTTTCGCAATCCTGTTTTATATCGCCTTGCTGGCGATATTCGTTGTCGTGACCATACAATTTATTACGAAGCTGTTTACCGGCGACGTTCATCAACGCCTACAGGAATTTGGTGATAGTGCGGCCGAGTATGTTGCGCAGCTCATCCGGTATCTGACATTTCATTCTGATGATTTGCCGTATCCTTTCGGTGATTGGCCTAAAGGAAAAGCGCCGCGGCGCAAAAAAGCCCGTAAGAAAAAAGCCACGTCTGAGCCTGAAGAGCCGAAAGAAGAAGCTGCACCATCTGCGGCATCTGCAACACCCGCATCAGGCGCCGGAGGAACGGACACGCCGGCCTCGTCCGGCGGGGCGGCCTCAAGCTAAACTATATAATTATTTCAGTGGCTTACCAAGTTTTCCGGCAAGATCCTGGATGAACTGCCAGGCAACCCGGCCCGACCGCGCACCCCGGGTGACGGACCATTCGACCGCTTGCGCTTGTAACTCTTCTTTCGGCACATCGAGTCCGTAATGTTTCGCGTAACTTTCGATAATGTCGAAGAACGTATCCTGATTACAAACGTGAAAGCCGAGCCAGAGGCCGAACCGGTCGGACAGG
>CALINB010000085.1 GCA_938045325.1 uncultured Rhodospirillales bacterium
CGCAACAAACGTGCAGAAAACGCTCAGGGGCAGCTAAGTCGAAGGTCCCCAGCGAGCAACGCAAGGAGATCAGCCGACAGCAGTGTACGCGCACGAACCCGGTCTTCGCGCGGTGCGAAGCTTGATTCTTTCATCATCGGGTTCATCAAACACATCATCGTCACTGCTTTCGTCTTCAAGGCTAGCCCATCTTGGTTAATAGGGGCTTACCCGGGGCCGCCAGTTCACGGCCTGTTCATGCTTATATAGTCAAGTTCGTTGCTTCTGACAAATTTTTGCGTGAAAAAAGGCCCCCGGCGATCTGCCGAGAGCCTTATCCATCAATCCGAATTCGCTGAAAAGCGTTTAATTTCGGGATTTATCGACCAAGGCATTTTCGGCGATCCACGGCATCATACCGCGAAGTTTCGCACCGACTTCCTCGATTTCGTGCTCTGCACCGCGCCGACGCATCGCTTTGAAAGCCGGCTGGCCGGCTTCGCATTCGAGGATCCAATCCTTCACGAATTTACCGGACTGAATATTATCGAGGATAATTTTCATCCGCTCTTTTGCTTCTTTATCGACGACCACAGGGCCGCTGACGTAATCGCCATACTCGGCTGTGTTGGAAACCGAATAGCGCATATTGGCAATGCCGCCTTCGTAAATAAGGTCAACAATCAGCTTCACCTCATGGACACACTCGAAGTAGGCCATCTCGGGCGCATACCCCGCTTCGACCAGGGTTTCGAACCCGGCCATAATCAAGGCCGACAAACCGCCGCACAACACGGATTGTTCGCCGAACAGATCGGTTTCGCATTCTTCGCGCATGGTGGTTTCGATAATGCCGGCCCGGCCGCCGCCGATCGACGCACCATAAGCCACCGCGATATCGTGCGCGTTGCCGGTTGCATCTTGGTGAATAGCAACCAAAGAGGGCACACCTGCTCCACGGACATATTCCGAACGAACCGTATGACCCGGCCCTTTCGGCGCAATCATAAAGACATCCAAGTCTTCGCGCGGCTCGATCAGACGGAAATGCAGGCTCAACCCGTGCGCGACGGCCAATGCCGTTCCTTCGCGCATGTTTTCTTTCAAGTGATCGTTATACAATTTGGCGTGGCCCTCATCGGGGGTGAGAATCATCACGATGTCGCCCCACTTGGCGGCCTCCGACGGCGTCATCACCGTCAAACCTTCGCTTTCGGCTTTTTTGATGCTGCCGGACCCTTCCCGCAAAGCAACCCGCACTTCTTTAACGCCTGAATCACGCAGGTTTAACGCATGGGCATGGCCCTGGCTGCCGTAACCGACGATGACAATCTTTTTCGACTTGATCAGATTAACATCGGCATCCCGATCATAATAAACACGCATCCTCTTATCCTCTTTACTTATATTGTTAAATCAAATGGCTATTTCTTTTTACTGCGAATTCCTTTTGCCCCGCGCGCGATGGCGACAACGCCCGTACGCGACACATCGACCAAGCCCAACGGTTTCATCAGATCGATAAAAGCGTTCAGCTTATCGGTACTGCCCACCACTTCGAAAACAAATGAATCGTTGCTGCTATCGATCACTTGAGCGCGGAAGATATCAGCGATCCGCAAAGACTCAACCCTCTTCTCGCCCTTGCCCTTCACTTTCACAAGGGCCAGTTCGCGCTCGACCGACGGCCCATCGACCGTCAAGTCCTTGATTTGATGAACCGGCACGAGGCGCGATAATTGTGCCTTGATCTGCTCGATAATCATCGGCGTTCCCGAGGTCACGATATTAATCCGCGAAAGATTATCGTCGGTATCAACGGGCGCGACGGTCAGGCTTTCGATATTGTACCCACGACCGGAAAACAACCCGATCACGCGCGCAAGAACGCCAGGCTCGTTATCCACGAGCACCGCAATGGTGTGCTTTCGTTCAGTTTGATCACTCACAGCTTCATTCCCTCACGGCCTGGCGATACCAGACCCGATTATAAACACTAAACACAATGCAATGTTAAACGAGAACCATACCTTCTTCTGAAATCTGTTTCTCGGCTTCGTCTTCCGGCCCCAACAGCATTTCATTGTGAGCGGAACCCGAGGGGATCATCGGGAAACAGTTTTCTGTTTTGTCGACCAGGATATCCGCGAGAACTGGCTTATCGATGGCAATCATCTCTTTGATCACATCATCGACCTCATCGGCTTTCGTCGCACGCAAGCCAACGGCACCGAAAGACTCGGCCAGTTTCACGAAATCAGGCAGCGATTCCATATAGCTTTCGGAATAACGCCCACCGTGCAGCAACTCTTGCCACTGGCGGACCATGCCCATGTATTCATTGTTCAGAATAAACGCCTTCACCGGCAACCGATATTGCGCAATCGTTGACATCTCTTGAATGTTCATCAGGATCGATGCCTCACCGGCGATATCCACCACCAACGCATCCGGATGCGCAACCTGCACACCCATGGCCGCGGGCAAGCCGTAGCCCATGGTGCCGAGTCCACCCGACGTCATCCAGTGATTGGGCTTATCGAAATGGAAGAATTGCGCGGCCCACATCTGATGCTGCCCAACTTCGGTCGTGATGAAAACGTCCTTGCGCTTTTTCGTATGCTCATAAAGCCGCTCGATGGCGTATTGCGGCTTGATCACGTCGCCCTCTTGCTTGTAGCGCAAACATTCACGAGCCTGCCAGATCGCAATCTGTTCCCACCATGCGTTTAAGCTTTTCTTCGATGGCTTATTGGGCGTGGCATCCCAAAGCTTCTGCATATCCCCCAAAACGGATGCGCAATCGCCAACAATCCCAATATCGACTTCGACATTCTTGTTGATCGATGACGGATCAATATCGATGTGAATTATTTTCGCATTCGGCGCAAATTCGGAAATCTTACCGGTGATGCGGTCATCAAACCGCGCGCCAACGGCAATCATCACATCGCAACCGTGCATGGCGAGATTAGCTTCATACGTGCCGTGCATCCCCAACATACCGAGAAATTGCTTATCCGATGCCGGATAGGCACCAAGCCCCATCAAGGTCAACGTAATCGGAAAACCCGTATCGCGAACCAGTTGGGTCAGGCGGCGCGAAGCCGTCGGTCCGGAATTAATCACACCGCCGCCGCAATAAAAAACCGGCCGTTTGGCTGAAGCCATCAGCTTAACCGCCTGCTTGATCAAGGCGTGATCGCCCCTCACCTGCGGCTGGTAGCTTCTGTGCTTTAATTTCTTTTCCGGTGTTGTGTATGTCGACATGGCCATCAACACGTCTTTCGGCAAGTCGATCACGACCGGCCCCGGACGGCCGCTTTGGGCGACATAAAATGCCTCCTGAACCACGCGCGCCAAATCGTTCACGTCTTTCACGAGATAGTTATGTTTGGTGCAAGGCCGCGTGATGCCGGATGTATCAGCTTCCTGAAAGGCATCATTGCCGATCAAGTGTGTCGGGACTTGCCCGGTCAAACACACGACCGGAATGCTATCCATAAATGCATCGGCCAAACCGGTCACAGCATTGGTCGCGCCCGGCCCGGATGTCACCAAAACCACGCCGGCCTTACCGGTCGAGCGCGCGAAGCCTTCGGCGGCGTGAACCGCACCGGCTTCCTGACGAACGAGAATGTGCCGGATCTGGTTTTGCTGAAACATCGCGTCATAGATCGGCAAAACGGCACCGCCGGGATATCCAAAAATGGTATCCACGCCTTGATCCACCAGAGATTTCAATAAAATCTCCGAGCCGCTGATTTGTTTAGTCGACATCGCTCTCGTCCTAATTCAGTCGTTTTATCTGGCTATTACCCAGGAATGACCGCACCCGCCGTCAAAACGGCGGGTGCCAGCCAGGAAAGGCGGCAACCTAGTCGGTCAGGATGGCGGGGTCAACAGAAAATTGCGAATAAATGAAAAGATTTTTTCTCTATGACTTTCCGAATATTGCGCATTTAGGGTGTAATTTTGTTCAAATTGGTTACGAAACCACGTGAGCTGGCGTTTTGCATAGTTCCGAGACGCCTGCTGGGCTTTTCTAACTGCTTGATTTAACGGTATTTTTCCCTCGCTATGTCCGATCAACTCAGGAATGCCGAGGGCTTTCAACGCCGGCCGGTCGGCCGGCAAGCCTATGGCTGCCAAAGCCGCAACTTCATCGATAACACCGGCTTCCACCATCTCTTCAAACCGCCGGTCGATCGCTGCATAAAGCAGATCCCGTGGCGGTAAAACCAAAATGCTGGCGACCGCCCAATCCGGCAACGGCGGCGCCGGTTGTTCCTGCTGCCATACCGATAAGGGTTTTCCCGTCGCCAAAAAAACTTCATAGGCCCGCAACATACGCTGCGGATCGCTGGATGGGATTTTCGCCGCGCTCGCCGGATCGCGCTTTGCCAATTCTTGGTGAAACTGCTCAGCCCCCCATCGCGCATGCAAGGCGCGAACCTCCTCGCGAATAGGCTGCGGAATATCGGGCACATCGACGATGCCTTCTAACAGGGCCTTTAAATATAACCCCGTACCGCCGACAACGACCGGCAGCCTGTTTTCCTTATCGGCGGCTTTGATTTCATTAACGGCTAGACGCACCCAATGTCCTGCTGAAAACACATCCGCTGCCGATTGAAACCCGTACAGGCGATGGGGAATTTCTGCTTCATCCTGTTCGGATGGGCGCGCCGTTACAATGCGAAGCTCACGGTAAACTTGCATACTATCGGCGTTGATAATGGTGCCGGAAAATTCATGGGCGACATCCATCGCCAGCGACGACTTACCGCTTGCCGTCGGCCCCGCAATAATCAGAACCGGACGGGTGACTGCCATGATGAATGTTTGCCGCCGATGCTTGGACCGATCAGCCCTTATCGATCCGCAGGCCTAGGAAACGGCCGCCGCCTTGTCCTTCGACACGCACCAGAACGACTTTTCGGCCCGACTTAAGAACCTTTTGAATTTCTTTTTCAATATGGTCCGGCGTTGACACTTCTTCCTGGTTAACTTCGTCGATCAAATCGCCTACGCGAATACCTTTTTCTGCGGCGGGACTGTTTTTGTCGACCTTCAAAACGACAACGCCTTTCGCTTGCTTGGTAAATTTAAACCGTTTGCGCAGCGCCGGTGTTATGGAGGACAGCGTTAAGCCAAGGGCTTTAACTTTTTTTGATCCCTTACTTTGTTTCGGCGTAACCGCTGCCATTTCTTCGCCCTGATCTTCAAGCTTGGCGACCTTAACTTTTCGAATGATCAGCTTTTTCTCACGCCAAATTTCGGCGTTTACCGTCGTGCCGACTTCGGTCTCAGCGACAATCCGCGGCAGGTTGCGCATTTTCATGACTTTGCGCTTACCGAATTTAAGGATGACATCGCCAGGCTTAATCTTCGCCTTTTCCGCCGGCCCGCCTTTGATGACACTAGCAACCAACGCGCCGTGCGGTTCTTTCAATCCTAATGTTTCGGCAATCTCCGGCGTGACGGCCTGAATGTGGACACCGAGCCAGCCGCGTTCGACTTTACCGTGCTTAATCAGCTGACGGATGACCGGATCAGAAACCTTACTCGGAATAGCAAAGCCGATACCGACACTGCCGCCGGACGGCGAAAAAATCGCCGTATTAATGCCGATCACTTCGCCTTTGAGGTTAAACATCGGACCACCCGAGTTGCCCCGGTTGATCGATGCATCCGTTTGCAGAAAATCATCATAAGGACCCGCATTAATGTTTCGACCGCGAGCCGATAAAATACCGGCGGTTACAGTGCCACCTAAACCAAACGGATTACCGATCGCGACGACCCAATCGCCGACCCGGGCTTTATCCGAGTCACCAAACGGCACATACGTCAATTTATGGTCCGGTTTGACCTTAAGAACCGCGAGATCGGTTTTTGCATCACGACCGACGACTTTAGCCTTCAACCTTTTCTTATTATGAAAGGCAACCGTGATTTCATCGGCGTCTTGAATCACGTGATTGTTGGTTACGATGTAACCTTTCGGATCGATCACAAAACCCGAACCCAATGAAGTGGATTTCCGCGAGCTTCGCTCTTGCGGAATATTCCTTTCAAAAAATTCCTTGAAGAAATCTTCAAATGGCGATCCCGGTGGCAGTTGCGGAATTTCGACACCGCCCCGGCCCTCAACTTTTTGTGTGGTGGAAATATTAACGACGGCAGGCAGTAATTTTTCGGCAAGATCAGCAAAGGACTTCGGTGCTGGACGCGCCTCCGCCGGCATGGATGCCGCCAGAACGCCGATCATCAATAAACCAGCCAATAGCTTGCGGGGAATGGCCTCCCGGGCAAGATATGTTAGGGTATCTCCGGTAATTCTCATGTGCCGTTTCATTGTTTTATTGCGCTCCTGATCACACCTGCGATTTAAGCCTAACGTAGTAAGCTTTCAACCCCTGACCAACCACACGACCACCACCCCGGCAGCGGCGGCCATCAAACCAGTTGTTCGGACGACCGCCGGCGGTTGAGAAAGAATTTGCGCCATCATCTTGCGCATGGCATCGGGAAACAGCGCATAGAGGATGCCCTCAATCGCAAGCGCCAATCCGAGGGCGGTAATTAAATCCGTCATATTACGGACTCATGTTTACCAGGGATCGGCTGACAACCTTATTGTTTACCCATCTTTTTACGCCCCAAGGGGTTCGTGAAAAAACGGAAAAACTCGCTATCAGGCGATAGAACCAAACTGGTGTCATCCGCATTGAGACCTTTGCGCATGGCTTCCATGGATCGGATGAAGTCGAAAAATTCCCTACCCTGTTTATGGGCCTGACCGAGGATGCTGGTTT
>CALINB010000086.1 GCA_938045325.1 uncultured Rhodospirillales bacterium
GTTCGATGTAGTTGAGGTTGAATTGTAAATATCACCGGCATGAGTGACAAAATCCTCAAAGGCATCCGGCAAGCCATCAACGTAATTGGTGCCTTCGAAATCTGTGAGCGTATAGGTGCGACCGTTTAGAGTGACCGGAAATGCCATGTTTTGTTTCCCCTAGATAAGTTCCTCGACCTCGATTTGTCGGCCATAAAAGTTGAGCGCCGAGTTCACGATCGGCGATGTTTGCGTGATTCTACCATAAATATTTTGTGTGATCCACGTTGTCGGTTCATCCGGTTGAGGAATGATCAAAATATCTTGCGCCACCCCGCGCAATCGATCGATGGCATTAAATACGTTTTGAAACATTTCGTTTTCCGGCAAGTTGATCAACTCAAACCTAATCCGCCGGAAACGCTCGATTTCATCAACAAAGGTTTGCCCCCCGCGTGATTTGGTGATTCTGGAATCATCCACAAATTCGAACTCAACGCCATTGGCGTAATTGATCGATGGCTTATATGCTGGCCCCGCAATCAATCGACCGGCTTGAATATATCCATCAGTATTGTCCGGATCGGAAATATCAATCCGCAAATATCGCGCTTGAACCGGTGATGATAAAACCGCAAACGTCGAGATCGTATATTGAGCGGCCACCGTAATATTCAAATATCCGCCCCAAGAAAACACACCCCAAGGCAAGGTGCCAAATTCCTCGACGATCGGCCAGGCATCAATCAAACCGGAATCATAAACCGTTGATGAGAAATCAGAGGCATTCGAAAGCCGCCACCGGATTTTTCCGGTTTGCGAAATGGTATGCTTAATCAATGCCGCGAAATCCACAATTCGCCCTTGACCGAAATCAACATCGATTTGAGCGGTGGTTTGCGTATTGCGCCAAATCTTCACAATTTGCCGATCTTGTAAGTTGGTGATCGGCAATGTTCCGACCGCATCATCAACCGTTACCGTTCCGGAGTCGGAATAATTAGTCGAGGAAATGATCATATTGGTTGGCATGTTTTATCCCCACAATTCCAATTCGACCTCATTCACCGCCGCATCCTCAACGATAGAAATCACCCGAAACAATTTGCCGCTTGTCAAATTATACCGACTAAATGTGATTTTGACCACATCATTCAGCTTGAGGGTGTAAGGTTGGGTTTTAACCAATATCCGATAGATGTCGCGCTGCGTTTTGTATATCGTCAAAAGCCTTGCCGCTTCTGTTGCCGCCGGTGATGACTCCGCAAACAATGCCGGAATAATGAGCGGATCGGAATTTGGATATGGCGTTTGAATGGCCGTGTCGGTGGCAATGGCAACATCGGATTCACGAACCAGGAAATCCCGTTGCGCCGTTGTGATCGAGGCACCGAAATCCGTTTCACTCATCACCCGATAGTTCTTTTTAAAATTCACCCGCGCTTGATAATTTGGAACCGCCGAGGCAAGCCGTGTGATCTCGATGATATTTGTCGAATCAAATTCCGCCGCCGCCGTTCCGGTTGCGAGTTCAATCCGGTTCACCTCGAACTTGCCCGATCGATCGAATCCATAATATGCCCCGACCGTGTTTGCGATTTGATCGAGAACCCCGAGGATGGTGGTTGTGTCCGGAACATAAACGCCAACCGCTGAACTATTGTCGGTGTTTAAATCCGAAAATGAGGTTGTGTTCAAATCGCCTGGATCGGCCAACCCGCCATAATCTGTGACAATGTGGCGAATAATATCACCGGCGGTTTCTTTATAAGAACCCGATGGCTTTGAGCCTTTGACATCCGCCGTAATGACACCGCTCGGCGCTGAAACCAGAGTGAACCGGCCATTCGTTAAATCAACCGTGTAATGGGTTGTAAGAGTCAACGCGACCCCGCCATCATAAACCGCCACAATCGATTCGATTTGCCCATTGTGAACTTGATAAACGAAATTTGTCGCATCAACCAAAATCGGCTCGATGTTGAAAACCTCGCCAAAACAGAGCGGTTTCGGTTGATTTGCCAGGTTGCTCGATCCCTCATTGCCACCGGTTCCTGCATAAAGAACCGAGGGAAAATCCACATCGAAATCGGTTTGTCGATCGCGCAAAATCACCCGAATGAATAAATCATCGAACTCGATCGATTTGGCCTCGCCTTGGAATATGGTGAAATAATATTGGAAATCCGCTCCGGCTTCACCGACTCGAACCTCAACCGATCGGCCATCCCATCCATATCCCGACCAGGCATCGAGAAAACCATCGGCATTCGTTAAAACCAATTCGCCAAAACCAGGCACCGAAAAGCCTCCGAGCCTCTCCGATGCAAACATCGATCTCGAGAATGAAATCGGCTCAACCAATCTCGGTTCGAATATTGTGTTCGCCGGTGTATCGGTTGGCTCGGTGACAAATCCCTCACCGGAATAATAGAGAGTCAATTCGCTCGCACCGCTCACATCATATGGCTTGAGAATAACCAGATATTTCTTTTTGGCATATGGATCGGCAACTAAATCCGCGAGAGTAGTGGCAACCATTACGCTCTCGCCCCCGCGAGTTGACCGGCTGACATCGCGCGGCTGAGTTGCCGCCGCAAGGTGATGATTTCCTCTTTCATATCATTCACCGCGCCAATGAGATCGGACGCATTGCCCTTGATCGGTGCGACTGTGCCATTGCGTTGAGGGATAAACAATTCCGGCCCTCTTTCACCCACTCTCACATTGTCACCGGCATGAACATTCGCGCCGGTCATTCCCGCCAAATATGGCGCGGCTTCATTGTAAAGAGTTGAGAATCGATCCGATCGGTTTTGTGAGAATGTGCCTTTGTCTCTGCCCATGCCACCGGTGACACCGACAATTTTATCGCTTATCGCGCTCGAGAGTGAATCGACAAACGTGCTTTTGGCAAGTTCGATGCCGACCGATGTGGCGATTGTTGATAGGCTTCCACTGCCCAAAATACCCGCCGCAAACGAACTCGAAATGCCGCCGCTAACACTGGCCGCAAATCCTGCACCCGCGCCCATATTCGCCATGATCGCGGGGCCAACGCCAGGCAAGATGAATGAACTCGCCAACAATGCAATCGTCGCCAAATCGCCGCCCATGATGCCCTCGACCAACCCTTTGATCGCATCGGAAACCGCACCAATCACATCACCGATGGCATCAACAATCCCATTCACAACATTGCCGATCGTGTCAACAATCCCGCCGATGATGTTTCCGATTCCCTTAATTATGCCGCCTAAGAAAAATCCTGGCATCAATGAATCCATCAATCCGGAATCGATCGACATTCCGCCGCCGCTTGGCATTTGTCCGGCATTGATTGCATCAAAGAACCCCGATCCGAACTTTGAAACGCTCGAGGCTTTGATCACATATTCGCCCGAGGAAACCCGAGCCAAAACATCATCCGCCTTTGGCCCCCCAGAACCAGGAACCAAACCACCCTCGGCGAAACTGAGGCTCGGAAATATATCACCTAGAAAATTCAAGCCGGTGGTGATCACCGCCTTTGCCGCAAGATCAGCAAGACCGCGCTTGATGGCATCGGTGAACGTGCCGAAATCTAGCTCGCCGGTCATAAAGAAATCGGAAAGCGTTCCCTCGA